>NZ_PDYT01000020.1:0-52214 GCF_002743175.1 Sporosarcina sp. P20a | reverse complement strand
ACTTACAGTATCTACAAAAGTATGTACTTTCAGGTAGACGATTCTCTTTACTAGTCATATAAATTCTTTTTGGGTCAATAGAATAATGCGACAAGCCTTGTCATCATCACCTTTTCAAGAGGGAGTCGCCGCCATCTTCCGCTTCCATCCTACGTTGAAAGTAGAAGGATTTAGAATACTTACTGCCGTTAGTGAGTGACTTAGTGTTGCTTTTGAACATATTTAAATTCAAGAATAGATCCAGTTCAACTTTAGAACTAAGGACAATCCGAACTTCAATGCACGACAGGAAGTATCACCCACTTACACTGCAGGGATTGGAGCGTAGGAGGGGCGACTCCTGGAGGATCAGTTCGACAGGTGAGACAACCAAGGGAGCTTGCGACTGGTTGGCTCAACGCGAACCCTCAGGAAAGCGTCCCCTCCGAAGCGCAAATCCCCACCCCAACACAACCGCCAGCCTTACTAATTCTAAACTCCAAAAACAACCTCCATCAGCAATACCCGATAGAGGTTGTTCGTGTTTAATTCGTCGCTTTAGCGAGCTGTTTGTTCAAATCCGCGAGGCGGTCTTCCATTTTAGAAAGGCGCAACTCTGCATTTTCGATCATCTTCACATGACCTGTCGACTCCAACTTCTCCATATCACCCTGCAAGCTGATGTAGTCCATCTTCAGCTCCGCGATCTCTTGCTCCAACTGATCCTTCGTCATAACGGAAAACTCCTATCATATGTTTTCCTTTAGTGTAACATATTCTGCCTGGTGCGTTTAGGAAACTCTAGCAAGTAACGGATCGCCTCAATTACCTCTTCGTTACTCGTACCGACATCGATCTGCAACTGCTTTTTGATCGCGCGTTCCTTACGCGCATCATGCAACAACGGTTCCATAATCGCGTTCAGTAAGTTCGACTGTGTTACTTTACGGCCGAGCCCGAGGTGGGTGAAGCCGTTTCTTTCGGTCGGAAAGCCGAGGTTTGATTCGAATTCGTTTTGGGCAAGTACAATACATGGGACACCAATAACAGCTATTTCATAAGGCGTATAGCCCGCATCGCACAGAACCATATCGGCTTGTGAGAACAACTCTGCACGGTTGTCCGGGGCTTGGACGACTTTTGTGTTCGGTCGGCTCAATGCCATCATTTGGATTTCACTCACATCATGTTTATAATTCTTTCCTAGTAGCACCATAACGGATAAAGGAATTTGCAATTGCTTTAAATGTCGTAACGCACGAAACGTGAGATTGCCCGGATCTTCATCGCCGAATGAAATGACAAGTTGCGAAGAAGACGGGGATTTTCTCTTTAAACCGGCATGCCGAAAAGATTCTAGTGAAGCGTCTGCCATGAATGTCTGAGGCCCCACGATATAGTGGTCAGCATTCAGTTCTTGAGTTTCCGGATACAGCGTCTGAATCACCCAGTCTGCTAATTGTCCGCCATCACCAAAATCATCGAAATGTAGAATACTAGGCACTAGTTCATGAATTTTAGTCATTTCTTCCTTATAGCTTGGACCACTGTCGCGAATCAAAAGATCAGGCTGAAGTTTGCCTATTAATTTAATGAATGAAGAAGGACCGATTACTTTATGGCATGGGAATTGTTCGCTTGGAACTAGTGTTTCTTGATCGTATAAAAAGATGATTTGTGCTTCGCTTTTTAGCGTATTTGCCAGTATTAGTGCACGGCGTAAAGGATAACTTCCCTTACCTTCAGTTATGGAAAGATAGATCACGATTGTTTTTTGGACTTGTTTTTCGATAGGAACCACCCTTTCTGAATCTGCTCGTTCCTCTTACCCTATGAAAAACCGGAATAGTTTATTACAATGGGGAGAAAGCGATTCGGAAAGGCTTGGAAGAGGGAAGGAGGCGATCAACCTAATGTTCAATTCATTGATTATGGATTTGATGTTGGTCGTGTTAATTGGCGTGGCATCGCAGTGGATAGCTTGGCGTACGAGGATGCCAGCGATTGTCGTGATGGCAATTGCAGGGCTATTAGTTGGACCGATTTTTGGTTTGATCAATCCGCAGCAATCCATGGGAGATTTATATTCACCCATCATTACATTCGCAGTGGCTATTATATTATTTGAAGGTAGTTTGAATCTCGATTTTAAAGAAATTAAAGGATTTGGACGTCCCGTTGCGAGAATCGTAACGTTCGGTGCGTTTATCGCGTGGATTGCAGGTTCACTTGCAGCTCACTATATCGCAGGATTGTCATGGGAAGTGGCATTCATCATTGGGGGACTATTTATCGTCACAGGTCCTACCGTAATTTTACCTCTTCTTAGACAAGCACGGTTAAAACCCCGTGCAGCCGCCATATTGAAGTGGGAAGGAATTGTCGTCGATCCGTTCGGCGCACTTCTAGCAGTATTTGCATTTGAAGTCATCAAGTTCATCAATAGTGAAGTAACTGCCAAAGCGATGTTGTTGTTCGTTGGTGCTTCATTGTTCTCTGTACTTCTAGGTTGGGGAACGAGCCGGATTCTAGGTACAGCATTTGAAAAAGGTTGGGTACCGGAGTATTTGAAAGCTCCAATTTTATTCGGCCTCGTGTTATTTGTCTTCGTATTATCTGATGAGATTATGCATGAGACAGGGTTATTGGCCGTCACAGCGATGGGGATGACGATGGCTAATATGCACTTGACTACATTAGAAGATATCCGCAATTTCAAGGAGAATATTTCGGTATTGCTCATCTCAGGAATTTTCGTCATGTTGACGGCGTCTTTAGACCCGCATATCTTGATTGAAATTTTGAATCCGAAAATTATTCTATATGTACTCGCGATGCTATTTGTCGTCAGACCTCTGTCAATATGGGTATCAACAATCGGTACGGATTTGACGAATCGTGAAAAAACACTCATCGGGTGGATTGCGCCACGTGGTATTGTAGCGCTAACCGTCTCAGGCTATTTCGCGACCATATTGCTTGAGAATGGTTATAAAGATGCGGAGCTGTTAACCGCTTTGACATTCGCACTTGTGTTTGCGACTGTTGTCGTACATGGTTTTTCAATTGGCTGGCTCGCAAAGAAACTCAATTTGGCCACGCCGGAAGAATCCGGTGTAGTACTGATCGGAAGTACAAGATTTGTAGCAGAACTTGCGAAGAATATTAGTAACGCCGGTCATAAAGTTTTAGTTATGGAGGGCTCATGGGGCGGTCTGTCCAATGCACGAAAACTCAGTGTGCCAACGTATATGGGGGATATTTTATCCGAGCATACAGGCTATCATTTAGACTTGACGCCATATCGTTATATTTTGGCGATGACCAAGACAGATTCATATAACTCACATGTCTGCGCCGATTTCACACCGGATCTAGGACGGGACTTACTATTCCAGACGACCACACATAAACGAAGCGCAGGTCAACAGTTTAATTTGGCAACAGGGCAATTCCTGTTCACGCCGAACTTGTCCATCCATGAACTGGACGAACGTATCAACCAAGGGCACGTATTCCGTAAGACGTTGCTGACGAAACAATACAGCTACACGCAGTACTTACGCGAGCGCGATGACCAATCGATATTGTTGTACATCATACGGGCAAATGGAGAAATGGAGTTCTACACGGCGGAGAAAGAACTGAAAGCACAAACAGGGGATACAATCGTAGCGCTGTCGACGCTGAATAAAACAATCGAACGTACAATTGACCGACTAGAAGAAAAGAACGGCAAAGCGACTGTGCCGAAAGAAGTCATCGAAACAAAGTTCTTAGAAGATACACCGAATGAAAAACCAGCGATACCAGGCGAAACACCGCCGAAGATCATGAAAGATTGAGTGATTTGAAATATAAAGTAAGGTACTCGTGTTAAGTGACATTTATCGGTGTTCATTGAAGTTGAGATTGTGATTGTTTCTTTGTGTGAATTTGACAAGCCCTTGAACTTAACCAAGTTCAAGGGCTTTGCTTATTCATGCACTGTCTACAGTGGCAGATCTATTACCTCCATGATGAATGTAGGATTGAAGCGGAAGCTGGGGCGACTCCGGGAGGATAAGCGTGCGCCTTGAGACCCCGCAGGGAGCGAAGCGGACGAGGAGGCTCAAGCCACGCCCACGCCCTCCGGAACGCGTCCCCAGCTGGAACTTCAATCCCGTGCACTCTGAAACTAACCAGTAGCATTGTTTGTTCACATGCAAAAAAGGGTACCTATACTACACATATTCCCAAAACAAAAACTAGTAAATACCACCCGCCTCGCATATCCATCTGGTATGAAATGCGTACCTATTGGACAAAATGAAATCACCAATCTAAGCGAATCCAATCTTTTGTTGGATTGGCACTTCGCGCGCTACTGCGTAAACTAGTCATACTAGATACATATGTCGAAAATACCTATTCGGAGGTGATACCATGAATGCTGTAATAGGGTTTGCGAGCGCCGCCGAACAACTACAGCGGTATGACGCAGTCCGTAGAAAGAATGCCGAAAACGCCTATGAACGCCAAACGGAATTCCGTGAACAAGTCCAAAAGACCAAAGACGAACTAGTCGCATTGTTACGTGGAAACACACAACCGATTGAAAAGTCCGATGAAACGCAACAAGATTTCCAAAAACTTGGCGCAGGCCAGATAAAAAATATTTCGATTCCGCTCGGCAATAATTTAGATGAAACGATCGATATCTGGCGTAAAGTCCGCAAAGAGGCATACTCTGAATCACCGCCAACGACTGCGGATTATCAGCTAGCTAGTAATGCATCAGCGAAAATAACACAAGCAGAACTACAATTAGCGTTACATAATCGCGCCAAAACGATTCGTGATCAAATGGGTACAGTCGACAGCACCGCGGCGAATGACAGACCGAATCGTATGCAACAGCAATATAGCCATGCGTTTTCCATCTATCAAATACAAAATCAAGCTAGAATGAATCAATACGAGATGGATCAGCCACAAATGAATGTCAGTGTTTGATCTGATTCAGTTGAAATCGAAGCCCGTTTTGCTGGAACCCAGTGAAGGGGCTTTTTCGATGATATCTATTTTGTGAGTTTTCTATCCAAACGAAGAGAAAGGAAGTACTACTTATGTCAAAGAAGAGTAAGTTACCGAAAACCAATGCAATTCGCCTGATCGAAAGCGAAGAGATTCCATTTGAAATCCGTAGCTATCAAACGGATGACGGACATAATGATGGTGTTTCGGTTGCGAATAAAACGAATGAACCGGTCTCTACCGTTTATAAAACACTCGTTGCCATGGCGAGCAAAACAGACCTACTCGTTTTTATCATTCCGGTCTCAGACGAGCTAGACTTGAAAAAGGCAGCCAAAACGGCAGGCTTCAAAAAAGTCGAAATGCTTCCAATGAAAGAATTGATGAAAGAAACGGGCTATGTCCGTGGCGGTTGTTCACCAATTGGGATGAAACGGGAGTTGCCGACATTCATTGACCAACAAGCCGAAACGCTCGATTATGTTTATGTGAGTGCAGGCAAAGTCGGTTTGCAAATGAAATTAGCGCCACAAGATTTGGCGCAAGTCGCAAAAGCACAATTTAGTGATCTCGTAAAGTAAGTCCATAGCAACTTTGTCGATTTCTGTTACAATGAATCAATGAAGACACTGACGATTAGAAGAAAGAAGAATGTATATGCGTAATTTATTAGCTTGGCGATGGATATTTTTCATCGGCGGCATGATGATCATGTCGCTTGGCATCTCGTTGATGATCAAAGGTCAGCGGCTTGGAATTGCTCCTTGGGACGTGCTCCACCTCGGTTTGTATCAAAACTTTGGATTAACGATAGGATCATGGAGTATTATATCGGGTTTTGTTATCATTTCGGTCACTTCGATTATTTTGAGAGAGTGGCCAAGAGTAGGTACATGGCTTAATATGTTGGTCATCGGATTATTTATCGACTTTTTCAACTGGCTTATCCCTGATGTCACTTCGTTGACTGTGCAGATTATTTGTTTCATTATGGGTGTATTTGTCCTATCTTATGGGGTGGGAATATACGTATCGCCGAATCTTGGGGCAGGGCCACGTGATAGCTTGATGTTGTTATTTGTTGAAAAGTTTGGCTGGAGCCTTCGATTAGTACGAACTACGATAGAAGCCATAGCCACACTGATCGGTTTCTTACTGGGTGGACCTGTGGGAGTCGGTACATTGGTTGTCGTCCTATTCTCTGGTCAAATCATTCAGATTGCTTTACCGCAATGCAAGAAAATATTATTGAAAATCACTCATCAAACAGATGAAAAAGTTTTATTACACTATAAAGGAGCATAAGCCCACTCGGCTGTGCTTTTTTTATTTGCCTATACATATAATGAAATGAAGAAAGAAAGGGTGGTCAATATATACGGACATATTACAGAATATATGGGAACGGCTTATACAGGACAAGGCGTGCAGCATAAATATGAGGAGTTGCTCGCGGAATCAAAGAAGACGATATTTTTGAAGTGTTTGCCTACCCATTCCTTATCGCAAGTACTCAATGACTTGGCGGTCTATTTCGTCAACAGGGGCTATAGTGTAGATCGCTTCATGAATCCTGGCCATGTGGATAAAACCGATGCACTTTTTGTTAAAGGACTGGAACTTTTCATCTTGCAAGCATCCCATCCGATTTCATTCGAACCGACAGATCTTGGCAAGCGACATAAAGTCTTTTGCTTTTATGATGTTTATCATCTGGATCAGCTACTTGGACATCATGACGAAGTGAGTGCTTTGTTGAAAGAAGAGCGAATGCACTTCGGTCAGTCGTTGAAGGAGTTAAAACGAGCAAAAGCGATTCATGACGAATGGGAAGCAGTGAATATCGCACGCATGGATTGGCCCCGCCACGAGGAGATTACGGAAGAATTAAAGCGAGAAATATTTAAGACAATTGAGTTAACCAAATCGGCTCACATCTCGCATCGCATTGTCGGTTCATTGTCATCTGGCAGCGCACATGACTTCATCCCGTCTATCACGAAACGAACGAAACGTCGCTTTCTAATCAAGGGATTACCCGGCACAGGCAAGTCGACGATGATGCGTGCGCTAGGAGACGAAGCGCAGCGACGGGGTCTAGATGTGCTGTACGGTTGGTGCGGACTAGATCCCGCAAGTATCGACTTAGTCCTGTTTCCGGAGTTATCGGTGTGTCTGTTTGATTCGACGCAGCCTCATGCTTACGATGCAGAAAGTCCGCGCGATGAATTAGTGGATATCGTGCCGTTATGCGCAGAAGATGAAGAAGCAGAAAAGCAAATCGATGATATTCGACGCCGTTATCAAGCAGTGATTGGGGAAGCGGGCAGTCAGATGAAAGTCGCTGTTCAATCACAAAATAGTGCTAGAATTCAAATGGACCGTGCGTTAAACGTAGAAGTATTTGAGAAGAAGTTACAAGATCTCTATGCCTTTATTAAAGCATTTGAAGAAAAGTAATGGCGTATAAAACACAAAAAAACCGCAGACTCTGCGGTTTTTTACTTGAATTCATGAATATAAAAGGCTTCGTTATACAACCAGTCAAGTGCATCTTTGTCGTTTGCAGCCCATCGTTTTTCCATGTCAGGTAGCATCCAAACTGTTTGAGAGGCATGTGCGCGTAATGCAGCAATCTTTTTATCTGCTACGTTCGGTGTATGGTGCACAACATGCGGCTCACCCAGTTGGTTCAATGTATCATTATCGAATGCTTTCATGTACAGTACCGGTCGATCCGCTTCTGGCATACGGCTCATCGCTTCAATCATGGCCACGCCTGTTGCGTTGTGGTCGGGATGTACAGCAAGCGTCGGGTGGAATGAGATGACTACTGAAGGATTTAATTCTTCAATGAGATCGGTCATCATTTTAATAAGTTTCTCGGGATCTTCAAATTCTATCGTTTTATCGCGAAGTCCCATCATTCGTAAATCTGTCAATCCCATCGCATCACACGCATCCAGCAACTCTTGTTTACGGATTTGCGGTAGTGTTTCGCGGTTTGCAAAAGGAGGGTTTCCGAGATTTCGGCCCATTTCGCCAAGGGTCAAGCAAGCATAGGTAACGGGTACGCCCATTTCAATATATTGTGCAATCGTGCCAGCAGTGCCGAATGATTCATCATCAGGATGAGGGAACACAACGAGTACGTGTCGTTCTTTTTGTAACATCAAAAAAATCTCCCTTCTTAATAAGCAAATGGCGTTTCACTGATTTCAAGCGCTACCGCTAATTTTCCGTCAGGTCCAAGCCCCGCCATCAGTAAACGATTATGTTCGTCAAGTGTATAGTGTGTGATCCCTTGTGCGTAAATCCAGCCACTCGGCAATTTCAAGCCAATGCGGTGAGGGGATTCGCCTGCCACTTTTCCAAGTTCATAACGGATCACGACATTACGAATAAACGCGCCAGCATTGAAAAATCCTTCTTGGAAATGAGAAGCATACGATCCATTTGTCGTTTCCAAATGTATGTAGACATCTTTATTGGCAAAGGAGTCCAGTAACTCCTGTAAATGTTTCACGTCAACAGTTTCCATGCTCATCCTCCTAAATCGTGCAATCTTTCTATTTAATATTATATAGATATTGCCGTTTGAATGCGATTAGACGGCTCACAAAAAAAGTCAGGAGTATACCTGACTTGTAAGCAATTCATTATACTTCCTGCAGCTCAACTTGCGGCACGTCGAACTGATTTTTCGCACCGTGCATGACAGGTCCTACATACTCATTGAGCTTCCAGCCATGCGCAATAGCCGCTGTGACAAACTGCTTCGCTTCAATGACCGCGTCTTTGATCGACAACCCATTCGCCAAATTTGCTGTAATAGCTGCTGCAAACGTACAGCCTGCCCCATGATTATGATACGTATCGGATCTTTCTGCTTTCAGTAACGTAAACGTCAATCCATCGTAGAATAAATCCACCGCTTCCTCATGTTCGAGTTGTTTGCCGCCTTTGATTACGACATTACGTGCACCGAGTTCATGAATTTTTTGTGCCGCTACTTTCATATCGTCTATTGTCTTCGGTGTTTTCATAGAAGCTAATTGTCCTGCTTCGAATAAATTCGGCGTGACGATTTCTGCTTTTGGTACGAGATATTTAATCATCGCATCCGTATTCCCAGGATTCAATACTTCATCTTCCCCTTTACACACCATGACGGGGTCGATGACTACATGATCCAAACCGGATTCGTCAATTGCCTGACCTGCTGTTTGAATGACTTCTTCTGTGCTCAACATGCCTGTTTTGATAGCATCGATGCCAGTAGATAACGCCGTTTTCAATTGTGCTTTCACGACGTCGATTGGCAATGAATAGACATTATGTGACCAATTCTGATCGGGATCCATCGTGACAATCACTGTCACTGCTGTCATGCCATACGTACCGTGTTCTTGAAAAGTTTTCGAATCTGCTTGAATGCCCGCACCGCCTGAAGTATCCGAGCCGGCAATCGTCAATGTTTTCTTCAATGCCATAATAAAACGTCTCCTTCACTTACTAAATTTTCTTGTTACTTATAGTATACAACTAATTGTCGAAATACAAACAACTCGGGTATGATGAAAGTCTAGAAAGCTTGTAATACGTACTGGTTTTGCCAATGAAACCTATTATTCGACAGAACGTACAAATAGAAACGGAGTGTTTGATTAAATGAGAGGGTGTGAGCCATGAGTAAGCATGAATCGTCTAAGAGAGGGAAGAAGGAAATAACGGAGGCTGATGCGCAAGCAGCCGTAACATTTGCTGGACGAAAAAAGACTAAACGGAAGCGTAGGGGAGGACTTTTCGAACTCGCTTTCACTTTATGGTCTTCGTGGAGAAAAACCTATATTTTATTAATTTTAATTATGGTCGCCGCACTTATAACCCTGCCAATCGCAGGTTTTTATTTAATGCAACTGGGCTCTACTTTTTCAGAACAAAAAACTGCTTTTGTTGAGCGTGTCCAAGAGCTTCAACAACTAACAACAGCGGAAGCTTATACGAAAGTGCTCGTCAAACGCACCGACAATGAATTATTTGGCCAAAGCATCGGCGTCAATTTTCCTGGAACGAAACGAAATTTATTAGTAATCATTCCTGGTTCCGTTAAAGCGGGGATTGATTTAAGTAAAATCACTGAGCAAGATATGCGGGTGGATGAAGAAGAAAAACGTATTGAGCTGACAATCCCGAAAGCTGAATTCCTCGGCGGGGCAGAATTGTATTTCGATAAAGTGGAAGTCTATTCTGTAGAAGGACTATTCCGTGGAAAAGCAGATATAAAGGAAGGCTATGAGCTAGCGAATGAAGCCAAAAAGCTGGTTTTAAAAGAGGCGTCCGAACAAGGCGTGCTGGAATCCGCTGAACAGAGTGCTGTAAAAACGCTAAAAGATATGTTTTCATTCGCAGGCTATCGACTGGATATTGAATTTAAGGAGTGATGCATATGGTAGCAGAATTTCGTAATGATTGGGATCACATACTAAAAGATGAATTCGACAAACCGTATTATCAGGAATTGCGTACGTTCTTGCGTGAGGAATATACAAATCACATCATTTATCCGCAAATGACCGATATGTGGACGGCGTTTAAACTGACACCTTTTCAGGATGTCAAAGTCGTGATATTAGGCCAGGACCCGTATCATGGGCCAAATCAAGCGCACGGTATGAGTTTTTCTGTCCAGCCTGGCGTGAAGGTACCACCAAGTTTACGCAATATCTTTAAAGAACTGTCATCGGATATCGGGATGGATGTCCCCACTGAAGGAATGTTGACAGGGTGGGCCGAACAAGGTGTATTATTATTGAATACTGTACTAACTGTGCGCGAAGGAGCAGCGGCCTCGCATCGTGGAAAAGGTTGGGAACGCTTTACGGACGAAGTGATTCGTAAATTGTCGATGCGTAGCGCACCAATTGTCTTTATTTTATGGGGACGACATGCGCAGGAAAAAACGGCATTGATCAACCGCAGGCGCCATGCGATTATTGAATCACCGCATCCAAGTCCGTTCAGTGCGTCCAGAGGATTTTTTGGCAGTAAGCCGTTTACTAAAACGAATGATTATTTACGGGAGTGGGGAAGAGAGCCGATAGATTGGGCGAAAACTACCAAGTGAATAAATTGAGAGGAAGTGTGACGATGGCCGTCAATTGCTTCGATTGTATCTTCTTTTATACAACATGGGATCCTGCAAGTCCGCGCGGCTGCAAGGCATATGGATTTAAGACGAAAATGTTGCCATCTATAGTGGTAAAGCGTTCTTCTGGTATGGAATGCATGAAATTCGAACCGAAAAAGGGGATGAAAATACGATGATCACAGCTGCACAATTGCTTGGAGAAATCGAGCAACAAGTACGCTTGGCGAAACAAACGCAGGATGAAGCGGCACGAAGAGAAGCCATCTATGCTGTGCGAACGTTATGTAATGTCATGCTCAATGATGAAAGACCCTCTACAACGTCCATCCCGCAAGCAATGCAAATGAGCTCTGTTCATGCGACGCCGATTACGTCGCTAAACGAGCAACCATTGCAGGAAGCGGATGCCAATGGAGAGTCACTGTTTGATTTCTAATAGCGCCACAAACCGTTCAAACACCTGTCATATCTACGTGTTTTAATATGGTAGACTGGAAACAGGACATACAAGATTCGTTAGAAAGAAGGAATAATCATGCCGTTTTTTATTATCGCAGGAGCTATTAACGCCGCGATCGCAGTTGCATTTGGGGCGTTTGGTGCACACGCATTGAAAGATCGCCTGTCCGAACATTACTTAGCCGTTTGGGAAACCGCGGTACAATATCAGATGTTTCATGCGATTGCGTTGCTCGCCATAGGTATTTTGATGAGCAGCACATTGCTTGGACCATCAACACAACTATCATGGGCTGGCTATTTAATCTTGGCCGGTATCGTGATTTTCTCCGGAAGTCTGTATGTACTCAGCTTATCTGGAATCGGAATCCTCGGCGCCATCACACCGATTGGCGGCGTTGCATTCATCGCAGGCTGGATCATGTTGATCATTGCCGCGGTGAAATTCGGAAGATAACAAGGGAAAACCGCTCACACATGATGAGCGGTTTTTTCTTATGGCGTTTGGTCGAAGTAATTTAATTCCTCAGGGAACTCCGCATAATCGAAGTAGATCATAGGGAATAAATAGCGTCGCCCTGTATTGGCTTCGCTGAGGATGACGTGATCGCGTCCTGCAGCTTCTACCATACCCGTAACAGACTTCGTATTCTTGCCTGCTTCTACCGCATGTTCAAATGAAAAATGAAAGACACCGGGTTTTCCTCTGTTAAGCCGTAAAATATTCTCGATGTACGACTGCTCTCTAAAAGGCGTATTTGGTGCGTTCCCCTGTACATTTGTTTGTGGCGGGACCATTTGTTGCTGGGCATAGCCGGGATTCCAATAATATTGAACCATTTCAACATCCTCTCCAGATCTGTTAGTTTTACTCGCGGGCAGTCTTGTTGGGCGAGGGAAAGGTGCGTTGCGTTTTGAAGTAGTCTGGTCGTTTCAGACGTTCTTCAGTCTGCGTAAGACGAGCAAGCGCATGTATCCTCTTTTTGTTTTTCGCGATGAAAGCTAAAGCAAAACCCCCTTGGTTGTATCTTATGTTGGAAGGGTGGTGGGTATGAATGAAGTTTTTTTAGAGGGCGTTCTAGGCCTGGGGGGAAGGTACCGTTACACTGCGTTCCAGGCGGACGCGTTTGGGAGGGCCTGCGGTAAGCCTCCTAGTTCGCTAGTGCAAAGATGTGCTCCTAACGCTTCGCTTTTACACGCAAAAGCCGTCCTTCGTTACGGCTTTCGCTCCAATCTCTTCATTGCAAGTGGGTAATACTTCTTGTTGCGCATTGAACTGTCGCAAACGCTCAACAATCTGTTCAAGCGCTCATATTTCCTGCGTAGCCGCTCATTAAACTGATTAAACGCTCATAACTCAAGTCTAACCGCTCTATCATCAGCGACAAGCGCTCATACTGAGTCGACAAGCGCTCATACTGAGTCGGCAACCGCTCATATAAGCTGAATCCACCATATAAGTAGGATTGAAGAGGAAGCTGAGGCGACTCCCGGGAGGATCAGCGAGAGCCGTAGCGTTAGGAGCATGCACTTTTATAGGTTGCATTTGAGTAAGCCACGCCCTCCGGAAAGCGTCCAAAGCTGGAGCTTCAATCCCGAACCACTAGCCCAATTTGCTCTCTTTCTTCGCAACAAAAAAAGCCGCGAAGTGTTTCATTCGCGGCTTCAGTCGTACGTATTATACTTCGAAAAATGCTTCGCGTTTGTCAGCGTCCAAAATTGTACCGATGAAGAACGAGCCGAATACGCCGTAGCGTGCGCTGACTTCGTCAAAACGCATTTCATAGATGAGCTTCTTGAACTGCAACATGTCATCTGAGAACAACGTGACGCCCCACTCATAATCATCAAAACCGACAGAACCGGAAATGATTTGCTTTACTTTACCTGCATATCCGCGGCCAATCATGCCGTGGCTGCGCATTAAACTCTTGCGGTTGTCCATGTCAAGCATGTACCAGTTGTCTTCGCCTTCGCGTTTCTTGTCCATTGGATAGAAACAAACGTATTGGCTACGTGGTAATTCAGGATACAAACGTCCGCGTACATATGGGTTCTGGTATGGATCTTCGTCAGATTCACCTGCTAGGTAATTCGATAATTCAACTACCGACACATAAGAATACGCTGGGATTGTGTAATCCGCAATCGTTAACTTATTGAATTCTGCTTCTAGCTGCTGAAGTTCATCCATTGTAGGACGTAATGTCATTAGCATGAAGTCTGCCTTTTGACCAATTACTGTATAAAACGCATGACTGCCTGTTTTAGCATCATCCGCTTCTTGCATACGCTCCAAAAATGTTAGGAATTCATTGACTGCTGCCTGGCGCTCTTCTTTTGAAATCATTTTCCAAGAAGGCCAGTCCATCGTACGAAAATCGTGAAGTACATACCAACCGTCTAATGTAATAGCTGCTTCGTTCACTTGAATTCAGTCTCCTTTTAAATCAAAGTAGTTTCTATTTCAAGTGTATCATAAACAGTCTTTACTCGTTAAGGAATAAGGTAAGACTACCAATCGCCAATTATGAAATTAAGTATCTAGGTGACAGTTGTCTGAAAACTTCGGAATTCTTAGTGTATTCATCTAGCTTTTCAGGTATGATGAATAGGAAAATATAACAAAGGGTGGGAATGACACATGGCAGATCTTTTTGAAGGTATTCGTAAAACGTTGGAAGGTAAAGGAAAGACGATTGTCTTACCTGAAGGGGAAGACGTTAGAATACTAGAAGCAGCTGTACATCTTCAACAAGAGGGGATTATTACTCCGGTTTTATTAGGGAATGAAGAAACGGTAAATAAAGCAGCAAAAGATGGCGGCTTCGATATTTCTGAAATTAAGTTGATCGATCCTGCAAGCGCTTCCTATTTTGAAGAACTTGCGGAGAAATTCGTTGAACGTCGTGCAGGAAAAGCCACGCTTGAACAAGCACGTGAGCAATTGAAAGATGTAAACTATTTCGGAACTATGCTAATCTATACAGGACGTGTAGACGGTTTAGTGAGTGGGGCTGCACATTCGACAGCAGATACAGTTCGTCCAGCATTGCAGATCATCAAGACGAAGCCTGGTATTTCAAAAACAAGCGGTGCTTTCATTATGATGAAAGAAGATGAGCGTCTGATTTTTGCAGACTGTGCTATTACTGTGAATCCTTCAGCTAAAGAGTTGGCTGAAATCGCTGTGGAAAGTACAAAAACTGCAAAAGCATTCGGAATTGATCCGCGCGTTGCGATGCTTTCATTCTCTACTAAAGGGTCTGCCGTGACAGAAGAGACGGAAAAAGTAGTCGAGGCGGCTAAAATTGCAAAAGAACTGGCACCTGAGCTATTGATTGATGGAGAATTCCAATTTGACGCAGCCTATGTACCAAGTGTGGCAGCGAAAAAAGCTCCGGAATCTGTCATCAAAGGCGATGCAAACGTCTTTATTTTCCCAACATTGGACGCAGGGAACATTGGCTATAAATTGACAGAACGTTTAGGTGGCTACGAAGCGATCGGTCCGATTCTTCAAGGTCTGAATGGTCCTGTTAACGATTTGTCACGTGGCTGTTCCGCAGAAGATGTGTACAAACTGTCTATCATCACAGCCGCCCAGAGCCTATAATCGAAGGTTCGAAGTTTGTGAACCGTCTACATATAATCCAGATCAACCACCATAGGAGAGCTAGACATGTCACAAGATAAACATTTATTGAATCAACCAGCTTGGCGTTTCATCGACGAATCCATTTCAGCGCGTACTCGTTCTGCGCTTGAATCCTTCGCCATGGATGATACGTTATGCCAATTAGTTGGCCAGCAAAAAAGCGCCCCTGTCGTTAGGACGTGGGTACATGACAAGACCATCGTGTTAGGTATTCAAGATCATCGGATGCCGTTCATTCAACAAGCGATGGAAGGAATCGAGCAGCACGGTTATCAGTCAATTGTTCGGAATTCAGGCGGTCTGGCAGTTGTTCTAGATGAAGGGATATTAAATATATCCTTAATCTTTTCCGAACAAAAGTCCTCGATTGATATTCCAGTAGGCTATGAAGCGATGCTATCACTAGTTCAGCTATTATTCCCTGAACTAGGCGAACGGATAGAAGCCTATGAAATTGTTGGATCTTATTGTCCTGGATCGTATGATTTAAGTGTCGACGGCAAGAAGTTCGCGGGGATCTCTCAGCGACGTCTGCGCCAAGGAGTCGCTGTACAAGTGTATTTATGCATTGAAGGCAGTGGTTCAAAACGAGCGGAGATCATTCGTGAAGTCTACGAGAAGGGCTTACAAGGACAGCCGACAAAATTCAGCTATCCCGTGATCCAGCCTGATACGATGGCGTCGTTATCGGAAATTCTCGATACGCATTTGACGGTCAATGAAGTCGTTATTCGTCTGCAAATATTGTTGCGCTCGTTGACAGAAGATGTGCAACACGGTGGATTAACAGACGAGGAAATGGAATTGTACGGGTTTTATTTACAACGCGTCTTTGAACGCAATCAAAAGATGCTGTCATAGAACGAAAAAAAGCTGCCAATCAGTTATTGATTGGCGGCTCTTTTGATGAGATTAGATTTCCATTAGGTTCCATTTTGAACAACGGTGCTATGTGCTCGCTTTCTTCATTCAAAGCGATTAATCGGCGTGCACGATTCATAATTTGGACAAATTGCTCATAATCGTCTTTCAATGTTCTGTTCTCTTTTTTCAGATCTTCTATTTGCGTTTCCAGCGATTTCATTTGTTCCGTCGCTGTTTTTGCTGTCTGTCTCCATCGAAGTGCATCCGTATCCGCACCCCCGTTATGATGCATGCGAATCAAATACGCGATGACCGTGTCGAGCGATAGGGCGGATAAGGGAACCTGTATTTTCTCTTGGCCATCTGCGCCTGTCTCGGGGTTGTACATTTGCTGGTTACGTCTTTTAAAATCTGTACCTAGCACACGTAACGTTTGCTTTCTCTCTTTCTTCGCTTCGGAGAGTTCACTCTCGTAGTCTCTTCGCACGACTGCATTCCATCTGAACCCGCAAGCTGCTGCTGTTCGATTCAGTGCGTCGCCTACTTCCTCAAATGCACCTAGCTGTGTACTTCCTTCTCTTACATGTCGTAGCACCGTCTCTGCCAATAATTCATCGTCCTGTTCTAACCATGCATCTTGTCTAACTTTCACCATCTCCATGCCTCCTGTCTTGTACTCTCTTTCTACTGCCATTATGACCACGAAATGAGTCTTTTATTCAGAGAGTCACAAAATTCTATCAAGATGGTAATAAAGTGGGCAGGTTTTTGGGTGAGTGGGAGTTAAATATGGTAGTTGGTAGGGTGTTGGGGTGGGAATTGGCGCTACGGAGGGGGACGCTTTCCTAGAGGGCTCGCGGTGAGCCAACCAGTCGCGTTGCTCCCTTGGTTGTCTCACCTGTCGAGCTGATCCTCTGATAGTCGCCCCCTCCTACGCGCCAATTCCTTGCAGTGTGAGTGGATGATGCTCTTTGTTGCTCATTAAAATAAGTGTTGTAATGAATTTCGAACTTCAGGACTTGGACTTAAATAAGTTAAGACAAAACAACAGTTCACATACCACCTACAGTGAGTGATCTAAGTACCACCACTCATTAAGTAGGATGGAAGCGGAAGTTGGGGGCGACTCCCGATGGATCAGCCCGATCAGGTGAGACAACTAAGAGAGCTTAGCGAACAGTTGGCTCACCGCGGGCCCATGGGAAAGCGTCCCCCAACTGGAGCTTCCATCCCCAAGTAGACACTAAGTCCTTCACGTTTATAAACACGTGCCATCATCAACCGTTTAAAATCCGTCATAGAGTACTATGTCACGTTCCGTCGTTTTTTGTTATACTGGAACGAATGAAGGATGAGGTGACGACATGGCGTACCAAAACGAAAAACTGTCCGAAGAGAAAGTGTTTAAAGACCCCGTGCACCGCTACATACACGTCCGGGATCGCGTAATATGGGACCTGGTCAACACACGCGAGTTCCAGCGATTGCGTAGGATTCGCCAGCTCGGCACCACGTACCTAGTGTTCCACGGCGCAGAACATAGCCGCTTCCAGCATTCGCTCGGTGTCTATGAAATCGTTAGACGAATTCTCGATGACGGCTTCAGTGGGCGTGAAGAATGGGACGAAGAACAGCGACTCGTCGCTCTTTGTGCAGCGCTATTGCATGATCTGGGACACGGTCCGTTTTCCCATGCATTTGAAAAAGTGTTCAATCTGGATCACGAACAATTCACCCAGCAAATTTTATTGGAACAGACAGAAGTCCATGAAGTGCTGCGTCGTGTGTCGCCAGATTTCCCTCAAAAAGTGGCAGATGTCATCGACAAAACGTATCCTGATAAATTGGTCGTCAGCTTGATTTCCAGTCAAATCGACGCAGACCGTATGGATTATCTTCAGCGCGATGCGTATTACACTGGCGTTTCCTATGGCCATTTCGACATGGAACGGATTTTGCGTGTCATGCGTCCGACCGAAGATCAAGTCGTCATCAAGCAGAGCGGTATGCACGCGGTGGAAGACTATATCATGAGCCGCTATCAAATGTACTGGCAAGTTTATTTCCACCCCGTGTCGCGAAGTGCAGAAGTGATTTTGATCAAAATTTTACACAGAGCGAAACATTTATTTGAAACTGGGTATGCATTTAAGCAAGAACCTATGCATTTCATCTCGTTCTTCGCACAAGAGTTCAAATTGAAAGAGTACATAGCTCTTGATGAGGGCGTGTTATTGACGTATTTCCAGCTGTGGATGGAAGAAGACGATACGATTTTAGCGGATTTATGCGATCGCTTCGTGAACAGACGGCTATTTCAATATGCCGAATTCGATCCTGCAGTGCAGTACATGAAATTCGGTGAACTTATTACATTATTCAAAGAAGCAGGGCTCGATCCTGACTATTATTTAGTGACGGATTCTTCATCTGACTTACCGTACGACTTTTATCGTCCGGGTGAAGAGAATGAGCGTGTGCCGATTTATTTACAACTAGAAAATGGCGATTTACGTGAACTATCACGGATGTCTGATGTAGTCGAAGCGATATCAGGCAAACGCAGAACAGACCATAAAATTTATTATCCGGAAGATTTATTAATAGATGGAAACCCGTTGCATGAGAAGATTTTGGAATTGTTAAGAGGTTAAGAGAGGGGTTGCGGGACTTGCTGCAAGAGCATGCAAAAATCGTTCAGTTTATATCGTTGGCGAATGAAGTAAATGGCCGTAAGAAAATGCAGAAGATGGTTTATATATTAAAAAAAATGAATTTCCCGTTTGCTGAGAAATACGAACTTCATATGTATGGTCCTTATTCGGAAGAACTGACATTGCGAGTGGAAGAATTGTGTGAAATGGGCTTTTTGGCTGAGCGTTTCGAGGACAAGGGTTCGTATAAGCAATATTGCTATCAAGTGACGGATGAAGGGTCGAAATTCCTTGCGACAGCGGAAGCACCGAAAGAACAGTTGCCAAAATGTATCGAGCGATTGAATGAGAAGTCGTCACGCTTTTTGGAATTGGTCTCTACATTACTGTTTTTCGATCAGCTCGACAAAGAGGATCAAATTGCTAAAGTACGTATCGTGAAAAACAAACTGAATTTTACTGATCAGGAAATGGATCAAGCTTTTGCCTTCATCGAAGAGATGCAAGTGAATTCAGTCAGCTAAATGGATCAAGTGAAAAGGATTCTCGCGATGAGAATCCTTTTGCTGATTTTACTGTTCACTCATAAGTTTCCCGTTCTTAAAAAGATGATTTTTTGGCATTTCTTCAATGAAAACTGTTACGCTATCAGTAGTAGCACCAGTCGTTTCCACAACGGCTTGCGTAACTTTTTCACATAGTGCACGTTTTTGGTCGTCAGTGCGACCTTCAAGCATTTTTACTGTGACGTATGGCATTTCATTTCCTCCTTTGCAGAAAATTCAGGTATAGTACATATAATAACAGAGACGGAGGGCGATTTACATGGCAAGTGAGCAAAATTCAAAACCAAAGTTAGGCTTTACAATAATAAAAAATGACCCCACAGATGGACATAAAGGATTCGGCATCGGTTCGTTGTCGCTAGAAAACATTTCGCCTGTGATCATCGATGTAGAAGCGGGTACGGCACAAGTGGAAATGGGTGCTATGCATGCTCGTAGTGATACGGAACGAGGCATCAAATTTACCACAGACCGCAAAGATTCTGAAGGCGGCAAACCATACTGGCTCGTTTGGGTGACAATTGATTACCGTGAAGAAGGTCCATATTACGCAGGAATCACTGCGTGTGAAATGGTCGTCAACCGTGAAAAAAGACGCGGCTATAAGTTACTCGCAGACCACGTGAACCGTATGGATAAATCAATGAAGCGTCAAATTATCGTAGACGTAATGGACGATCGTTCGAAAAAAATTCTTAAAGACTTTCTGAAGTCGCATAACGCAGAACTGTGGGAACGTAGTACACCTGAATTACACGAAGGTTTGCGTACGGAGTAAGACCTAAAACAACATCATTGAAAAGTACAAATCTCGTCAAATACGTCAAAAATGTGACAATTTGCATTACGTCCTCTTTGAGGTTGAATGTCTGCAACAAAGGAAGTAAACTAAACATACAGCTTTGCGCTGTAATCTAGGACACCCGCTATGTAGACAGTCGTTTGATGAAACCACAAACCCAAGCAGTGCGGATTCATTCGATCCCTGCATAACGGTCAAAAAGCCTCGCTCTCCGCGGATACGGAGAACGAGGCTTTTTTTAATGGGGATTTGAGGATTTACTTTATTTGTGGCGTTTATATTTTGTGTCTATTCGCTCAATCGCGAAGGCTGTTTGCTCAATGCGAGTGGTCAAGCGCTCTATCTGGAGACGAATCCGCTCAATCACCCTGGCAACGTGCTCATAGTTCGTCGTTAACCGCTCAATCGCGACGGCTATCCGCTCTATGCAAGCAGCCACCCGCTCATTGTCGTCTGCCCCTAGAGCTCAATTGCCTGTGCGCTCAATATTTCGTGTACTCGCTCATTGTTGATGCACGACCGCTCTATGAGGAGAAATGTCCGCTCTATCATGGTCTGTATCCGCTCATAATTACAGGTCATGCGATCAATCCCGCCGCTTACCCGCTCATAACTCAAAAAATCCAAATCACTCCACATCACTCAAAAAACGAAAATGGGAATAAATCCATTTTAGAATTTTGCTCTTCTCCTGAATTTTGTTCTCTCAACGAGCGATCCGTACATAACTTTTTCGGAACATCTTTATCCTTTACATAGACCAATCGCTGCTTCGTGCATTCATTGACCGCAATTCCGCCAGTTTCGATATCGACAACGACGCTTTGTACACCGGAGGGGGGAAGGAATGGTTGTGGCGCCGTTCCTTCATGCGCAGCCTCCATGAAATCAATCCAGACTTTTTTCGAGACTGTTTTATCTTCTAAATCCTCCAGTTGTTTTCCGCGATCGAAGCCTGTCCAGATGCCCGCTGTTAATGTGGGCGAGAAGCCAATCAAATACTGATCCGATATCGTCGTTCCGGACTTTGCCGCGTAAGGCCGTGTTTGTTTCGGGCGCATCGACAAACCTGTAGAAGTTAAATAATCATTGAAGACAGGGTCAAACATTCCAGTCATTAAATGCGTCAGCACAAACGCGTCTTGTTCGGACATTGCTTGCTTCGGTTTATTCGAAGGATGCTCATAGACCAGTTTTCCGTTCGCATCTGTAATCGATAGAATCATTTGAGGTTCGACTTGTTTCCCTTTTGACGCAATGCGATTATACGCTGACGTCATCTCGAACAGTGT
Source organism: Sporosarcina sp. P20a (assembly GCF_002743175.1). Taxonomy (NCBI): domain Bacteria; kingdom Bacillati; phylum Bacillota; class Bacilli; order Caryophanales; family Caryophanaceae; genus Sporosarcina; species Sporosarcina sp. P20a. The sequence continues at coordinate 30,773 of NZ_PDYT01000020.1, read as the reverse complement.
CACATCGGAAGTTCCGAGAGCAACGGCAGGGGATTCAGGAAATGCGACATCGATGCCAAGTCGCTGCGCCATTTTCGTGTACGGTTTGTAACCGACTTGCTCAAGCGTTTTGACTGCATAAATATTATCCGAAATCGCAATTGCCTGTGCCAATGAAATCGGCTTCGCCGCAAACTCTCCGTTAATATTGCTCGGCTCATACGTCGAACGACCGTCATCATACGTAAACAGCGTCTTTTCGGCTGTCATGAATGTTAAGGGGTTCATCCCTTTTTCCAGCGCTGCCGCATAGAGAATCGGCTTCATCGCAGACCCCGGTTGACGTTTTGCTTGAGTCACACGGTTAAAGGAACTATCGCCAAAATCCACTCCGCCGACCATCGACGTGACGAATCCGGTGTCTGCAGCCATGGAAATGAATCCAACTTGCAGATCATTTGCAGGCATTGCTTGTTGAATGGCTTGTTCTGCCGCTTGCTGGTGCTGTTGATTCAACGTCGTTCGGATTTGCCAGCCACCTTCCGCAGGTACTCGACCTTTCGAAGCAAGGATGTCTTCCGCCTGTTGCCACGCAGCGTCCAAAAAGTAAGGAGCCACTTGCTTCATGTCTTTCCAACTCTCTGTCTGCAACACGATACGCTCTTCCACCGCGCGTTCCTTTTGCGCAGTTGAGATATAATCATATTCCTCCATTTGATCGAGTACGAGAAGTTGGCGGTTGCGTGAATTCTCTGGGTTATCAAGAGGTGAATAAATGGAAGGACCTTTTGCGATTGCTGCAATTGTAGCGGCTTCTTCCAATGTCAGTTCTTTCGCGGCTTTGGAGAAATAAAATCGACTAGCCGCTTCTACGCCGTACATTCCATGGCCAAAGTAGACAGTATTTAAATAACCTTCCAAAATCGTATCCTTGTCATAGAAAATTTCCAGTCGATAGGCAAACAGCGCCTCATGGAGTTTCCGTGTCCAAGACTTTTCGTGTGTCAAATACAGATTCCGCGCATATTGCATAGTAATCGTACTCGCTCCTTGCGCCTTACTCATCGTTTTTACGTCTTTCAGAACTGCACCCGCAATTCGTTTATAATCAAATCCATTATGCGAATAAAATTGCTTATCTTCCGTTGCTACGAAAGCATCCGAAAGAAAAGGGGACATATCGGATAGCTTCATCCAATAACGTCTATGTTGTGAAAAATGATCCCCGATCTGATGCCCGCTATGATCGAGGAACAATGAAGCCTTTGGTACGCTCAATGAAGGGGCGCCAAGTACTTGAGCATATATTCGAAGGGCGATTAAGACAGTCACGACCGCGGCTATGGACGTGATCGATAGGGATAATACAATCTTTTTCCACTTTTTGCGATTAGTGGACTTTATATAATCGGTACGTTTCATTGCTCATCACATCCCGTTCCATTCAGTATCTTTTGACAGTATGGGACGGTTATGGCCGGATTAAACGACTCACAGGAAAAGTTTAGACGTGTAACATTGAAACTGGTGCCGGAAGAAGTGTATAATGAGTGAATCTATTTACTTAAGGCGGTGAACGAATGGAAGCGCCAAAAATGCAAGTTCAGCTCCGTTCCGTTATTCAACATCCAGAACAGCAAGCAGAAACGCATACGATGCAAGCGACTGGAGAAATCATTGAGAAAAAAGGGCAGGCTTACTTATTGTTTGAAGAACGATTAGAAGGAATGCCAGCAGTCCGAACGACCGTGAAATTACATGCCGAAGATGCCTTCATCATGCGTAAGGGCGGTGTGCAGATGCGATTGCCGTTCAGACAAGACGATGTTCGTTTCGGCACATACGGGAATGGCCCAGCAGTTATGGATTTAGCCGTTCGTACGAATCAACTGGAGTGGGTACCTGGACGCTTTACGGTAGCGTACGACTTACATTCAGACGAAAGTTTATTAGGGGAATACCATTTGACAATAACCTACTCGGAGGTAACACAATGAATGCAGTAGAGCAGATTCAACATGAAATTAAAGAAGCCTTGAACCAAGCTATTGAAAAAGCACAACTAGTCGAAGGTGCAGATATTCCAGAAATTAAACTGGAATCACCAAGAAGTAAAGAGAACGGAGACTATGCAGCGAACATTGCTATGCAGTTGACGAAACTTGCGAAAAAGCCACCACGTGCGATCGCGGAAAGTATCTTGGAGCACCTTGATACGACGAACACCGCAATCGACTCCATTGAAATTGCTGGACCTGGTTTCCTCAATATCCGTTTAAAAACAGACAGCCTCGGGGATATCGTGAAATCTGTCCTCGACCAAGGAGCAGACTACGGACGTTCAGACAGCGGACAGCAACAGAAGATTCAAGTTGAATTCGTCTCAGCGAACCCAACAGGCGACTTGCACTTAGGACACGCACGCGGGGCTTCCCTTGGTGATTCATTATGTAATATTCTCGACAAAGCTGGCTATGACGTAGCACGCGAATACTATATCAATGATGCGGGTAATCAAATAAATAACTTAGCGTTATCTATTGACGTTCGATATTTCGAAGCGCTTGGATTAGAAAAAGAAATGCCCGAAGATGGCTATCGTGGTGCAGATATTATCACGATCGCAAAAGGCCTCGTCGAACAATACGGCGACAAGTATGTCCATGTTCCAGAAGAAGAGCGACTGGCGTTTTTCCGTGAACACGGCTTGAATATCGAACTGGATAAACTAAAGAAAGACTTGGCAGACTTCCGCGTTCATTTCGACCACTGGTTCTCGGAAACGTCTCTATATAACAATGGCAAGATCGAAGTCGCACTCAATAAACTTCGTGAAAATGGTCACGTCTATGAAGAAGACGGTGCCACTTGGTTCCGTTCCACTACATTTGGCGACGACAAAGACCGTGTGCTGATCAAACAAGACGGTTCATTTACGTATTTAACGCCAGACATCGCCTATCACCAAGATAAATTGAGTCGCGGATTCGATAAACTCATCAATATTTGGGGAGCGGACCACCACGGATATATTCCACGTATGAAAGCGGCAATCCAGGCACTTGGCTATGACCGCGATACGCTTGAAGTAGAAGTGGCGCAAATGGTTCAGCTTTATAAAGACGGAGAAAAGTTCAAGATGAGCAAGCGAACAGGAAAAGCGGTCACACTACGTGAACTTGTAGAAGAAGTCGGCCTAGATGCTGTACGTTATTTCTTCGCGATGCGCTCAGGCGACGCACAAATGGACTTCGATCTAGATTTGGCAGTATCCAAATCCAATGAAAACCCTGTCTACTACGCACAATATGCGCACGCGCGTATTTGCTCAATCTTGCGTCAGGCAAAAGAACAGAACGTAGAAGCGTCAACAGACAACGTCACGCTATTGCAAGACGAAAAAGAGCTAGAGCTACTAAAGAAACTCGGAGACTTCCCGAAACTAATTAGCGACTCAGCTCGCATGCGCGCACCACACCGGGTGACAACATATATCCAGGAACTCGCGGCTACATTCCATAGTTTCTACAATGCTAATAAAGTGCTCGATCCGGAAAACAAAGATCTTTCCGAAGCGCGTTTGGCTTTGATTACAGCAACTAAAACTACGATTGCCAACGCGTTGAAACTGGTTGGCGTTAAAGCACCTGAAAGAATGTAATATGTTGAAAATGGCCAAGCGGGTTTACTGCTTGGCTTTTTTGCTTTCGCTTTTTGAGGGGGAAGGGGAAGAGCAAAAGCCGTCCTCCGTAACGGCTCTCACTTCGCTTCACTGGTGTTCCTTTCTGAGTTAGAGAATGAAGTTCAAGAGCTTACAAGCAATTGTTTTCTAAGGTTGTGAGAGGAAAAGCACCGTTACGCTACGTTCCAGGCGGACGCGTTCGGGAGGGCTCGCGGCAAGCCAACCAGGTCGCTGCGCTTCCTTTGGTTGTCTAGCCTGTCGAGCTGATCCTCCCCGAGTCGCCGCCTTGCACTTCGCTTCACTGGTGTCCTTTCTTGAGTGTGAAAGTGAAGTTCAAGGGCACACCTCGTGTTTTCTTGTCATATCGAGTAGGGGATGTAATTGATGCGTTGCGTACTTATCTTGTTGAAAAAATGAATATGTCCAAAAAGTTCCAATGGCCCTAGACGCATCAACAACTTAAAAGCGGTTCAACCTGCCAACACAACAAAAAGTAAGGAGTGAGGCGGAAGCAGGGGGCGACTCCGGGAGGATCAGCCTGACAGATGAGACAACCAAAGGGAGCAAAGCGACCTGGTTGGCTCAACCAAGGCCCTCCGGAAAGCGTCCCCCTGCTGGAGCCTCACTCCCAAACACGTTTCAATCTCCTCCTATCCCCTGTACAACCACCGCTATTATCGCTATAATAAGTCATAATTACATATCTTCTGAAAAGGTTCTCGAAACTTGAGATGAAAAGCGAAATCGGTTCAAATCCGATGCGGTCCCGCCACTGTAAGTGCGATGCACAAGCCAGGTCACCTGCCTTTTTAGAAAATGAAGTTCCGCGGCAACCTACGAGGATAGGTACAGTGGAAGAAATCATGCGCTGATTTCATCCCACCTAATCCTTCGAACTATCGGAGGTTTTTTTCATGTCTGCGGCTTGCGTAATGCACCACACATATTAGAGGAGGAACACACATGAAGAAGTTTTGGCAACTGATGCTGACAGCAATGATCGCGGTACTACTACTTGCAGCATGCGGAAGCGACAGTAAAAAAGAAGAAACACCGGCAGATGAAAATCAGTCTGGCGAAGAATCGAAAACAGAACAACAATCAACGGATACAACGAGTTATCCATACACGTTGACAGATGCAACCGGTGAAGAAATTACATTTGAACAAGCGCCGGAAACTGTCATTTCATTAATTCCAAGCAACACGGAAATTTTATTCGGTATTGATGCAGGTGATCAAGTTATCGCAGTAACAGAAAACGATGACTTTCCTGAGGAAGTAGCGGATCTTGATACAGTAGGGGACTTTACGGTCAACGTGGAAAAAGTCATTTCATTGCAGCCGGAAGCGGTATTTGCACATGAAATGATGATGGGTTCGAATGAAGAAGGTTTGAAACAAATTCGTGACGCAGGCATCCCGGTAATCGTCGTACCGAATGCGGGAACTTTTGATGAGACATATGAAACAATTGAATTGATTGGTAAAGTCATGGACAAAAATGTGGAAGCGAATCAAATCGTTGAAGATATGAAGACAAAAATTGCGGATATCGAGAAGAAAGCAGCGGACATCACGGACAAGAAGCGCGTGTTTGTTGAAAACTCCGATGCACCTGAAATCTATACGCCAGGAACAGGGACATTCCCTCAGCAATTCTTGGATATGATCCACGCTGAAAACATCGTGACAGAAGAAGGCTGGATTATGATCAGCCCTGAAACAATTGTAGATGAAAATCCGGATGTGATTTTAGCTATATATAGCTATGTTCCGAACGTCGTAGAAAATATTAAAACGCGTGACGGGTTTGATGCGGTGACTGCGGTCAAAGAAGATCAAGTTATTCAACTGGATGAAGATATTACAAGCCGTACAGGTCCACGTTTAGCTGATGGATTAGAATTGTTTGCGAAAGCAGTCTATCCTGAGGTATTCGGTGAATAAAACCGCTCTCGCCTATGTCGTGTCGATTGCCACATTGCTTGTGGCGATCTGGCTCGGCGTATCGATCGGTACAGTGAAAATACCAATAGAGACGCTATGGAATCAATCGGATGCGACTGCGAGTAATATTTTGTGGAAGATCCGTATGCCGCGTGTGTTGCTGGCAGGAATCGTCGGTGCATCACTGGCTATTTCAGGAGCCGCTTTCCAAGGGCTATTGAAAAACCCATTAGCTGATCCTTACACCCTCGGAGTGTCATCCGGTGCCTCTGTCGGCGCCGTGATCACACTCTTTTTTGGTATTTCACTACCGATTCTTGGCGCATTCACCTTACCCGTATTTAGTATGATTGGTGCCGCGGTGACGATGTTTCTAGTGATCGGTTTTGCACGTCTCGTCGATCGGTCAATGAAAATGGAAACGATTATTTTAACAGGAATCATATTTGGTTCATTTCTCGGTTCCGTACTGTCGCTGATGATTGCGTTAACGCAAGAAGAACTCCGTCAGATTGTCGGTTGGCTGCTTGGTAGCGTATCGATGCGCGGTTGGAATTATATTGTAATGGTACTACCGTTTTTCATCATCGGCTCATTCATGCTGTGGCTCAATCGCCGTGAATTGAACGCTTTATTATTCGGTGAAGAACGTGCACATCATCTCGGAGTCAATGTCAAACAGCGTAAATTGATGATTTTGCTAGGTGGTTCGGTATTAACAGGTTCTGCTGTTGCTGTATCTGGAACAATCGGCTTCGTCGGCCTAGTTGTACCTCATATGACACGCATGTTATGGGGCTCCGATCACCGTCACGTATTGCCGTTATCATTATTTAACGGTGCTTCATTATTGATCATTTGCGATCTCGTAGCACGAACTATTATTTCACCGGCTGAATTACCGGTCGGTGTCATTACAGCATTCATTGGCGCTCCGGTGTTTGCCTATATCTTTTACAAACAACGTAGAAAAGGAGCGATGTGAAGATGTTACAAGTGGACAATTTATCGGGAGGCTACGGTAAGGAACCGATTGTGCGAAATGTGTCGTTCCACGTGGAAAAAGGAGAAGTTCTTGGGATTTTAGGGCCGAATGGTAGCGGGAAATCTACGTTACTGAAAATCATCTCGGGAATTTTGCCGAAACAAAGCGGTAAAGTGATGATTGCAGGTAAACCTTCTGGCGCCTATACCCAAAAGCAGTTTGCGCAACAAGTGGCCGTCTTGCCACAGCTTCATGCGCACGCCTTTTCCCATAGCGTCGAAGACACCGTCGCTCTCGGTCGTTATCCATACCAGTCGGGGATTTTCTCGAGCTGGTCGGAGCTAGACGAGCAAGCGGTGCAGGAAGCGATGAACCATACAGGTGTCACGCGATATGAAAATACCGCGATTGAATTATTATCGGGTGGCGAGCAACAACGCGTATTCGTTGCGCAAGCACTCGCCCAGCAAGCACCCATTTTATTATTGGATGAACCAACGAACCATCTCGATATCGCACATCAACAGCAATTGCTCGATACGATACGCAATCAAACGAGACAGAAGGGGATCACGGTCATCTCAGTATTTCACGACATCAATCTGGCCGCTCTCTATTGTGATCGTTTGTTGCTGTTAAAGAACGGGGAAGTAGCATCCATCGGCACGCCGCAAGACGTCGTACTTGAACAGGAAATTCATCATGTGTACAACGCGCGCGTCAAAACACAGCCCCATCCTGAAATGCCGAAGCCTCAAATGACGCTGTTGCCGAACTTGCAAGAAAAGGTAGAACGGTTTTGTGTAAAGAAAGCAGATGTATTGATTCAGCAAGATCACGTCTTGTTGCAATCAAGCCAACCACTGAAGACGATTTCTTCCGCAGTTCATAATGCAGGACTTGGCTGGTACCGGACGTTCGTCAATCGTGGCGTGCGTGCGGATTATATGATCGAAGATGTACAAAAAGAGAACACGGATTACTTGCGTGCGCTAGGTTATCATCTGACAGATACAGTCGCCATGATGACTGCCGTTAGTCCGGAGCATGTTGAAGTGGAGGAATACGAAGGAGAATTCGGCTCGATTGTCGTAGCGGTGACAGCAGGTGTCGGAAACGCAGTGGACGTTTCGAAGTCCTGGCAACGTGAAGATATTCCTTACATCGGGACGATCAATACATGGGTCTTCATTAATGGTGAATTAAGTGAAGAAGCTTTCGTCCAAGCATTGATTACCGCAACAGAAGCGAAAGTGAAAGCGTTACAGGATGAGCAAGTGAAGGATCCGGAATCCGGCACGGTTGCTACAGGTACTTCGACAGACAGCTTGCTGATCGCGTCTACCCAGCAAGGAGAACACTTGCCCTACGCTGGACCGATAACGCAACTCGGGAAGTTGATCGGTAAAGGGGTTTATGATTGTACGGTGCGAGCTATTCATTCGTATCGATTAGCAGTAGGTGAACGTACATGATCCCTGCACATTTTATTGCGATCGCGATTGGCATGGTGCTCGACCGACTCATTGGTGATCCTCCGAACTGGCCGCATCCAGTCAAGTGGCTAGGTACGACAATTAGTAATTTGACAAAGCTATTGAATAAAGGCCGTATGCGCACTGTAAAAGGTGCGATTTTATGGTTGCTTATTTGCATGACGACGTTTTTTCTCGTCATTTGGCTCGTCAGTATCGCGTATCGTCTGCATCTGTTCGCAGGCATCGCAATCGAAGCGCTACTCATTGCGGCGGGTCTTGCGCAAAAGAGTTTGCGTGATGCAGCATTAGTAGTCTATGAGCCATTGAAGTCAGGAGACATGAACGAAGCACGTAAGAAACTTAGTTGGATTGTTGGCAGGGATACGAAGAAGCTTGATGAGAGTGAGATATCCCGTGCTACGATTGAAACGGTTTCGGAAAATACGTCTGACGGAATTACGGCTCCATTATTTTGGGCATTCTTGCTCGGAGCACCAGGTCTGTGGTTGTATAAAGCAGTCAATACACTCGATTCTATGATCGGGTACAAAGATGAGCGTTACCGTGAATTCGGAAAGGTTTCGGCTCGTATGGATGATCTCTTTAACTGGATACCTTCAAGAATTACCGGATTGCTCATACTATTGTTCACTCCAAATGAAGGTGGACATTCATTGAAACAGCGGATTAGCGGCTGGTTAGGCGATGCCAAAAAGCATATGAGCCCGAATAGCGGCTATCTGGAAGCAGCAACTGCATGGCAACTTAATATCCAGTTAGGCGGCAGCAGTACATATCGCGGAGTAGTGTCGGAACGGGCGGTACTTGGTCCGGCAGTCATTGCGAATAAAGAACATATCCGTTCCGCTACGTATCAAATGCAAGTCGTGTCTTGGACTTTCTGGTCACTAGGCACAGTATTAGGAGGGATTTTCTATGCGATTGCCTGAACACGGTGCGAACAGCAAACGATTGTATGCATCAATGAATATCACGATGCCTGATGAAGTGCTGGATTTCAGTGAAAATTGTAATCCAGCAGGACCTCCACCGTCCGTAGTAGAAGGGTGGCCAACGTTGATTTCGACCCTCAACAGCTACCCAGATCCAGACGGTCAGCCGTTTCGTTCGGCGGCTTCGGTTTTTCATCAAGTAGACGAACAACAAATACTCGTCGGCAACGGTGCGGCAGAAATACTATCTTTATTGGCGGGTAGCTACCGAGGGAAACGCGTCCTCTTAATTGACCCAACCTTTTCAGAATATCGCGCCACGCTTGAAGTGAACGGCGCAGAGGTCATATCGCTTCAAGCTAGTGAAGCAGAAGGTTTTCAATTGCCTATGCGTCAGATTTTGGAGACGTTACCTGAAGCGGATGCGATCTATATTTGCACACCCAATAATCCGACAGGCTTGTTGCCTACAAAAGACGAGCTACTGACGATTATAGAAGCAGCTAAAAATAGTTCGACAGATGTTGTGCTAGACGAAGCGTTCATTGATTTCGTCGATGAATCAAAGTCCTTTATTCCGCAAGTCGCGAACTATCCGAACTTGTTAATTGTTCGCTCGATGACGAAAATGTATGCGATTCCTGGTATCCGTCTAGGGTATCTAATCGCACATTCCGAACGAATCGGAATACTGAAAAGAAGAGCTTCCCACTGGCATGTCAACGGGCTTGCTGCTGAAATCGGTGTGTTATGTTTACAGGAAGAAGTGTATTGTGAACAAGCGATTTTGCATGCGCAAACAGAACGTTTGAAGATGACGCAGTTTTTGCATTCGCATGGCTGTGAAGTACTCGACTCTTCGGCAAACTATCTTGTCATGAAGCCTAGGCAAGATGCGAAGAAGCTGTATAAAGATTTATTGAAACAAGGCATCGTCCTGCGCCATTCGGAAAACTTCCGCGGGATGGACGGGCGCTGGTTACGGATCGGCATGAAGTCCGAACCCATGATGGCTACACTGCGGGAGGCGATGGATCAATGGTTCAAGCGACAGTAACGTTTATCAGTGGCGGTGCGCGCAGTGGAAAAAGTGCTTATGCAGAACGTCTGCTTACGAATCAACCAGCAGGTCGCCTCGTCTATATTGCTTCCGGTGTAGCAGCCGATGAAGAGATGAAGCAACGGATAGAGCAACATAAAGAAGATCGTCGACATGCGAATTGGCACACAATCGAGCAACCGAAAAATCTCCATGAAGTGTTGCCGTTTCTAAAGCCAGGCGATCTGGTTTTATGGGATTGCCTCACTACGTGGCTCGCCAATGAAATGTATGAAGGATACGAAGAAGGGGCACCTTGCGTTTCGCGTTCGGGCTGTTTAGAACAAAAGCAAGAAAAATTACTTCGTACGATTAAGCATATGAAAAAAATCGTCTCCCATCTAGTCATTGTTTCCAATGAAGTCCTCGATGAGTGGCCGCAATACGAAGAAGAGACGGAAATATACCGCCAAACAATCGGTACGCTTCATCAACAACTCGTGGAGTTTGCAGACCGTGCGATTGAAATGGATCACGGCATACCAATCGTATGGAAAGGGGAACGTATATGAACGGATTAATGATCGTAGGCACTGCATCAGATGTCGGTAAAACGATGATTTGCACCGCGTTATGCCGACTGCTTGCGAATGAAGGCGTCCGTGTAGCACCTTTCAAATCACAAAACATGTCGGGCTTCTCTGAAACAGTTGCAGACGGACGTGAAATCAGTCGGTCCCAATTCCAGCAAGCGCAAGCAGCTCGCACGCAACCGATCGTTGAAATGAATCCCATTTTGATGAAACCGAAAGAAAACTTGCAGGCTGAAGTTCTATTGATGGGCGTACCGCTTGAAACGATAGATGGGCAAACCTTTCGTGAAGAGTGGTTCGATAAAGGCCTTGAAACGATCCAACAAGCATTAGATTATTTGTCCGATCACTACGACACGCTGATCATCGAAGGGGCGGGAAGTACCGCGGAAGTAAATTTGATGGACCGTGAACTGACGAATATGCGCGTCGCGGAACTGGCGGATGTGCCTGTCATTCTAGTTGCGGACATTTCTAAAGGCGGTGCTTTTGCATCGATTATTGGCACGCTTCAACTACTTTCAGAAGAAAGACGTCAGCGCGTCAAAGGGATTATTATAAATAAATTTTACGGCGATGCTTCTTATTTCGAAGACGGCGTGAAATTCATTGAACACTACACGGGGATCCCGGTTGCGGGTGTCATTCCCGTCTTAGAAAACCATGGAATTCCAGAAGAAGACATGGACCGTGCTACGCTTCCTGCAACAGAAGGTATCGATGTCTACGAACAATGGGCGGCTCACGTCAAGAGACATATCGACTGGCCGTTCATTCAATCTATTTTGGCGTAAAGGAGCGAGAAGATGAATAGCATTTTATTAGCGCTCCAATTTTTCACATCGCTACCTGTTCATAAAGAACTGCCACTCGGAAAAAAAGAAGTATCGGGCATGTACATCGCCCTGCCGTTCGTCGGTGGGGGAATCGGTCTACTGCTAGCGGGCGTTGCCTATATCACGAGTGATTTCAATAGTTTCCTTGCGGCGGTATTCATTTTGCTGGCGGGACTCATTGCCACTGGAGGCTTGCATGTAGACGGTTTTGCCGATCTTGGCGATGCATTCTTTTCCTATCAAGATCGTGAAAAACGTCTGATCATCATGGATGACCCGAGACTCGGGGCATTCGGCACGTTGTCGTTACTCGTTTTACTCTGTTTGAAAATCGGTTTATTTATTGAAATTCTACAGCATGCAAACGGCTGGGCATTGCTAGTGGCGGTCCCGATTCTCTCTCGCGCGGCTTTGGTAGGGTATTACACATTAACGAAAACCGCGAAACCGAGCGGCATTGCGTACTTTTTCAAACAACATTTCCTGCGGGGGCGGATGCTAGTTGCATCGAGTGTAATCAGCATAGTGACGATTGTTCTGTTAAGTATTCAATTCCGCTCCATAGTATTAATTCCCGTCTTGTTACTCGTCATCTGCTTGTCCATCTGGCTTTATAATCGCTGGACGATTAAACATTTTGGCGGTGTCACTGGGGATCTATGCGGAGCATTCATTGAAGGAATGGAGGTGCTATTATGGCTCGTCCTTATCGTATATTTCTCGTTCGGCATTTAAAGACAACTGCGAATGCACAGAAGATATATTGTGGGTGGACGGATAGCGGATTGGTTTCTCTAGAAGGCGAGGCTATTGAATTTCCAGTAGCTGTCCAACATGTAGTGGGAAGTGATTTGATTAGAACACGTCAAACAGCGGCCATTTATTTTCCACAAATAGACTTTACGGCTGATCCACGCTGGAGGGAATGTAATTTCGGAGACTTTGAAGAGCAGACATATGATCAATTGAAAAATGACCCCGACTATCGCAACTGGCTAGACGATTCGTGGAACACACCACCACGTAATGGAGAAACATTGCAACAGGTTAAGTCACGCGTGTTGGATGCATTAGCTGAACTGCCGAATGATGCAGTCGTCGTGACGCATGGCGGCGTGATTCGTGTAGTGCTCGATACATTCACGCAAGACCAACGTTCATTTTGGGACTGGGACGTAACGAACGGCTCCATCTGGCAACTTGAATGGGCTAGCGAAGAAGAATTCAAGGAGGGGAAGCCATGCACGTCTTTATCGGCGGTGCCTATAACGGCAAAACAGACTATGTGAGACGTTGGATTGGCGATTCGGCGGCAAGTTTCTGTACAATGGATACAGCAGCAACCGCTAAATCTGGTGAATCACTCGTCATTACCGATTTACATGAGTGGCTGATGACTACAGACATAACAGAAACAGAAGCTAGCAACGCAGTACGCGAGATCGGCGGACCGAACACCGTCTTCATTTTGACGGAAATCGGGCGGGGCATTGTACCGTTTGAAGCACAGCAAAGAGAACTTCGCGATCGTTGCGGCCGTTTATACCAGCAATTATTCACAGAAGCAACAACTGTCACAAGAATTTGGTATGGTATACCTCACACAATCAAAGGAGTGAAGTGAAATGAAAATCTATACGAAGACTGGCGATAAAGGAACGACAAGTTTAATTGGTGGACGCGTCGCAAAAGACGACTTGCGCGTCGAAGCATACGGCACGATAGATGAACTGAATTCATTCATCGGTAAAGCGATGACGGAACTTGACGGCGAAAAGTTTGCAGATATCCTGACTGATCTAGAAACGATTCAAAATGAATTATTCGACGGTGGCGGCGACTTAGCAAACGTTATGAAAGAGCGTCATTACAAGCTCGACGAAGAACCTGTCACAGTTCTTGAAAACCGAATCGATAAGCTAATGGAAGAAGCGCCTGAACTAGAACGCTTCATCCTACCAGGTGGCTCACCAGCAGCTGCAACATTGCACATCGCGCGTACTGTCACACGCCGCGCTGAACGCGTAACCGTCACACTGATGAACGCAGCAGATGACGTATCACCGGTTGTTGGACGCTACTTGAACCGTCTATCGGATTACCTATTCGTAGCGGCACGCATCGTCAACGCTCGACTCGGCATTTCAGACAATGAATACGTCCGCAGCGCAAAAGTATTCCGCACGAATGAAAAGAAAGATAAGTGACCATAGGTAAACAGGGCCCCTGATTCGACTAGGGGCCCTGTTTTTTGTGGAGTGGTGCTCAAAGTGTCTGCGTATCCGCTCAATGACGAGGCATAAGCGCTCAAAGTGTCCGCGTATCCGCTCAATGTCGGGGCCCAAGCGCTCAATGCGTCTGCGTATCCGCTCAATGTCGAGGTCTAAGCGCTCAAAGTGTCCGCGAATCCGCTCAATGTCGAGGCCTAAGCGCTCAAAGCGTCCGCGAATCCGCTCAATGTCAAGGTCCAAGCGCTCAATGCACCCGCGAATCCGCTCAATGTTAAGGCCAAAGCGCTCAAAGTGTCTGCGTATCCGCTCAATGTCGGGGCCTAAGCGCTCAAAGTGTCCGCGAATCCGCTCAATCGCCCCGCATATCCGCCCAATCCAACAACCCCATCAAACCCGAATCACCTCATACAACTCCGTAAACTCTCTCCTCCCTAAAATCATCGGCACTGGATACAGCGGATTCGCTTCCGCAGCGGCGCGTTTAACCATCAGTGGAATATCTTCAACCATAATCCCATCCACCTGCTCGGGAATATTCATCGCATGATTCAACGCCCGAATTTCCTCGATGAACTTCTCTGCTTTCATGCGCTTCGTATCCGAGTGACTGGTAATACCAATTAAATCAGCCAACTCAGAAAGTGGTTCATACACACATTCGCCGTAATACTCGAGTACGTGCGGCAAAATAATCGCATTCGCTAATCCGTGCGGCACGTTGTAAAATCCGCCCAGCGTGTGTGCAATGGCATGGACATTGCCGACATATGCTCGAGTAAATGCTTTGCCGGCTAAATAAGAAGCGCGTTGCATATTCGTTCGCGCAGTCAAATTATCTCCATTGCGATAGGCTTCATATAAATTGGAGAACACGAGTTGTACGACTTCACGGCTATCGTTCCACGTTTCATTCGTATTACTGTTGCCGATATACGCTTCGACGGCGTGCGTTAACGCATCCATTCCAGTAGCTGCCGTAATCGCTGGGGGCAATTTCATCGTTAACAATGGATCGAGCACAGCGTAGTGGGGGATCAGTGACGTATCACTAATCGCATACTTCTCATGCGTTTCACTGTTCGTCACGACTGCAGCTAGCGTAGCTTCACTTCCTGTTCCTGCCGTCGTCGGTACCGTGAACAACGTGGGGATTCGCTTGCGCACATGGAATAAACCTTTCATTTCAGGGATTTGTTTATCGGGTCTCGCAATTCTGGCACCCACTGCTTTTGCGCAATCAATCGGGGAACCGCCACCGAACGCAATGAGTGCTTCGCAATCATTCGCTACGTACAAACTACGTGCTTCTTCAATGTTCATGATCGTAGGATTCGCGACAGTTTGGTCATACACTAAGTATTTAATGCCAAGTGAATTAAGCCCAACTAGCATGACGTCTAGTAAGCCAAGTTTGGCAATTTCGCGATCTGTAATAATGAGCACACTGCGTATTCCAAGACTTTTCACTTTTCCCGCAAGGCCTTCCAAACTACCAGGCCCGACTAGCAGCTCAGGCTCTCTCCAAGGTAAAAAATTCATTCCGACTTTGAGACCTTTTTGAACTGAGCGCGCATATAATCGATACATAGTAAAACCCCTTTCCAATGCTAGCAACACATTATGAGAACGTTATCATGAAATGACTATATTTACTATAATAAAATAAGAATATTCTAATTGATTCAATAATGATATACTAAATGTGTCGTGGGAATATTTTCATGAATTTAGAACAATTTTACATCTAATCTAGAGTTAGATGTAAAATTAGCATATCGATAAAGCCTATAATAGCAGCTTTAGATGAGTGAATTATTGTAATAAATAAATAACTACTTGACAAAAAGACCTTTCAGCCATAGTTAGAAAATAAAAAATAAACTTTCAAAAACAGTTGACTGAATGATCATTCATTATTACACTATACATAGAATATAATTGAAAGCGGTTTCTCAAAGGGAATCTCAAGTAGAAGAAATGGAAGGGGAATAAGAGATGAATATACTACTCATCGCAAACTGGATTTTATTTGTAGCAGTCGTCGTATACGGCTTTGGTCTATTCCTATACTTATTAAAAACTCGCTACGAATTCATCCGACTGGGGAGAAAAGAAGAATTCGACAATGACGTCAAAGCGCGTCTAAAGAAAATTTGGGTGTACGTATTTGGACAAAAGAAACTATTGAAAGATAAAAAGAGTGGGGCCATCCATGTCATGTTCTTCTATGGATTCCTACTCGTTCAATTTGGGGCAATCGACCTCATCTGGAAAGGCTTAAAGCCGGGATCACATCTGCCACTTGGCCCATTGTATCCGGCATTTACATTCTTCCAAGAGATTGTCGTATTCGTCATCCTAGTAGCGGTTGTATGGGCATTCTACCGTCGTTACATGGAAAAGCTAGTTCGTCTAAAGCGCGGCTGGAAATCAGGTCTAGTTCTTATATTCATTGGACTACTCATGCTCTCGACACTAGTTGCAAACGGCGCGAACATGATTTGGCATAATGAAGGCACAACATGGACAGAGCCAATGGCATCGATCATCGCAACGGTATTTAGCGGTGTTCCAACAGGCGTAGCCGTCACGATATTCTTTGTCGGCTGGTGGGTACACTTACTGACATTGCTGACGTTCCTAGTGTATGTACCACAATCTAAGCACGCGCACTTGATCGCAGGTCCGGCAAACGTTTATTTCCACCGCTTAGATCACGCGGGACGTTTGAAGCCAATCGATTTTGAAGCACTTGAAGAAATTGAAGACGAAGAAGATATGCCGCCACTTGGTGTAGGTAAGATCACGGACTTCACACAAGCGCAAATGATCGACTTCTATGCATGTGTAGAATGTGGACGTTGTACGAATATGTGTCCGGCAACGGGTACAGGTAAAATGTTGTCACCGATGGACTTGATTACGAAGCTACGTGATCACTTAACAAACACTGGTGCTATCATGACGAAACAACAGCCATGGGTACCTCAACTTATGTTTAAAAACTCACAAGGAAATCAATTGGCACTCGCTGCTACAGCAGAAGGAATGACAATTGATGAGCTATATAGTCCTTCATTGATTGGAGACGTCATCACTGAAGAAGAAATTTGGGCATGTACGACGTGCCGTAACTGTGAAGACCAGTGTCCGGTAATGAATGAACACGTAGATAAAATTATCGACCTTCGTCGTTATCTTGTGATGACGGAAGGGAAGATGGATCCGGATGCACAGCGCGCGATGACAAACATCGAACGTCAAGGTAATCCATGGGGCCTTAACCGTAAAGAGAAAGAAAACTGGAGAGATGCACGTCCAGACTTGCACATCCCGACAGTGAAAGAAGCGAAGAAAGCTGGAGAAGACTTCGAATACTTACTATGGGTTGGTTCTATGGGTGCGTTTGATAACCGCTCACAGAAAATTGCTCTATCTTTCGCACATTTATTGAATGAAGCAGGGGTAAGCTTCGCGATTCTTGGTAACAAAGAGAAGAACTCCGGAGACACACCACGTCGACTCGGAAATGAATTTTTATTCCAAGAGCTCGCAACAGCAAATATCGCCGAATTTGAAAAAGCGGATGTTTCGAAAATTGTTACGATTGATCCGCACGCATACAATATCTTCAAAAATGAATACCCAGATTTCGGTCTACAAGTCATCGTGAAACACCATACCGAGTTGCTACACGAATTGGTTACGTCAGGCAAACTAGTACCGAAACATGCAATCGATGAAGTTATCACGTTCCACGATTCATGTTACTTAGGCCGCTACAACGATGTCTACGATCAGCCAAGAGAAATCCTTAAAGCGATTCCAGGCGTTCAGTTGGTAGAAATGGAACGTAACCGCGAAGACGGCATGTGCTGTGGAGCGGGTGGCGGTATGATGTGGATGGAAGAAGATGCAGGCCAGCGCGTCAACGTTGCACGAACTGAACAAGCGCTTGAAGTCAGCCCGGGAATCATTTCATCTGGCTGTCCGTATTGCTTGACGATGTTGTCAGACGGAACGAAAGCTGTTGAAGTCGAAGAACAAGTCGGCACATACGACATTGCTGAACTATTAGAACGCTCGATCTTTGGCGAACACCAAACGATCGCTGAGCCTGAAGTAGAAGAAGTGATAGAAGAAACAGTAGTTGTGGAACAAGTAGTAGAGTCGGAAGAAGTGATTTCAGAGCCTGAGTTAGCTGTAACGGTTGAAACAGGGGATGAAACACTGGAAAACGCCGATAGAAAACAAGATTAAAATTATTGCGAATATCGTGTCAATACCGTACAATAAGATATCTAAAGCGCTAACAATTGAATGAACTATAAATAAGAGGGGCTATGCACCCTCTTATTTAGTAGTAAGATATCGAGCGAGCGTTCAGTCAGTAAACAAATAGGGGGAATGGGAAAATGAGAACAGTGATTTTACAAGGTGCTAGAACACCATTTGGGAAATTAAGCGGGGCATTGCAATCGAAAACAGCAAGTGATCTAGGCGGTATTGCTATCAAAGAAGCATTGGCACGTGCTGGCGTACAAGGTGATCAAGTGGATGAAGTCATCATGGGGACTGTTTTACAAGCAGGGCAAGGCCAAATTCCTTCACGTCAAGCAGCTGTCAAAGGCGGCATTCCGTACGGTGTCAAAACTGAAACGATTAACAAAGTATGCGCTTCCGGAATGCGCAGCATCACACTAGCTGACCAGCTGATCCGTCTTGGGGATGAGACAACGATCGTCGCTGGCGGGATGGAATCTATGACTAACGCACCGTATTACGCAAATGTCCGTTCAGGCTTGAAAATGGGCGATAGCACATTGGTAGATGGCATGATTTATGATGGACTGACGTGTTCATTTTCTGAAGGCAATGTCCACATGGGCACATATGGAAACAGTACAGCAAATGACTTTTCTGTAAGCCGTGAAACGCAGGATGAATGGTCACTGCGTAGTCATGAGCGCGCACTTGCAGCGATCGATAACGGATTGTTCGCAGAAGAAATCGTTGGCGTTAGCATTCCACAACGTAAAGGTGATCCAATCGTTGTGACAGAAGATGAAGGTCCACGTAGAGGCAGTTCACTCGAAGCGTTGGCGAAACTCCGCCCAGCTTTCGGTAAAGACGGAAGTGTCACAGCAGGAAACGCACCCGGCATCAACGACGGTGCATGTGCTGTTGTGTTAATGAATGAAGAAGAAGCGAAGAAGCAAGGCAAAGAACCGCTTGCTATTATTCTAGGTCACGCGGAAGTAGCCATCGAACCGGAACGTTTCCCTGAAACACCAGGTCATGTCATCAAAGCGTTACTTGAGAAAACAGGGAAAACGGCAGACGACATCGATCTATATGAAATCAATGAAGCATTCGCAGTCGTTGCGCTTGCAAGCTCACAAATCGCTGGACTAGACGAAGAAAAAGTCAACGTCAATGGCGGCGCGGTTGCACTAGGACACCCGATCGGTGCAAGTGGAGCGCGTGTCGTTCTGACACTGGCGAATGAATTAAATCGTCGCGGTGGTGGAATCGGTATCGCAGCAATCTGTTCAGGTGGCGGCCAAGGCGATGCGATCATGATCGAAGTACCAAAAACTAACTGACCGGGGGCATTCCAGATGACAATTGAAAAAGTATTCGTAATCGGTGCAGGGCAAATGGGCGGAGGAATTGCTCAAGTCTGCGCGCAGGCAGGCTATCAAGTAACCCTTCACGATCTCAATGAAGAAGCATACGACCGAGGTTTTGCAGTCATCACAAAGAACTTAGAACGCAACGTGGAAAAAGGACGCATGACAGAGGAAGAGAAACAAGCAGTCCTAGGTCGTTTCACGAAATCACTAGATATGCAAAATGCCAAAGATGCCGACATCGTCATCGAAGCGGCAGTTGAAAATATGGCAATCAAAACGAAAATCTTCGCAGAGCTAGATGAAATCACATCGGAACATACGATTTTGGCAACGAACACATCTTCGTTACCTATCACGGAAATCGGTGCAGCGACTAAACGTCCAGGAAAAGTGATCGGCATGCACTTCATGAATCCAGTACCGGTCATGAAGCTGGTCGAAGTCATCCGCGGACTCGCGACAGATGATGATGTCTACGAAGCAGTCGAAGAGATGACAAAGAAGCTCAATAAAACACCAGTTGAAGTGAATGACGCGCCAGGATTTGTTGCGAACCGCGTCTTGATGCCGATGATCAACGAAGCCATCTTCACATTATACGAAGGGGTCGCAACGAAAGAAGCGATTGACGACGTCATGAAAATGGGAATGAATCATCCGATGGGCCCTCTGCAACTAGCAGATTTCATTGGACTTGATACATGTCTGTACATTATGGAAACATTGTATGAAGGATTCGGCGACTCGAAATACCGTCCATGCCCGTTGCTGCGTAAATACGTCAAAGCAGGTTGGCACGGCAAGAAAACAGGCCGCGGTTTCTATTCATACGAATAAATGAATTAAGTTGAAAGCAAGAGGTGAAAAGGATGGATTTTACATTAACAGAAGAACAACAAATGATGCGCCAAATGGTTCGTGACTTTGCAAAGAACGAGATCGAACCTTGGATACCCCGGATGGAAGATGGAGAATTTCCACGTGAACTACTAGAGAAAATGGGCGACCTTGGATTGATGGGAATTACGGCGCCTGAACAGTATGGAGGTTCAGAGATGGACTTCTTGTCATATATCATCGCGATTCACGAACTATCAAAAGTTAGCGCCGTCATGGGCGTCGTGTTGTCTGTCCATACTTCTGTTGGAATGAATCCGATCCTTTACTTCGGTACGGAAGAACAAAAGAAACGCTACTTGCCGAAAATGGCATCCGGCGAATATCTCGGTGCATTTTGTCTGACAGAAGCATCGTCCGGATCAGACGCAGGTTCATTGAAAACAAAAGCGAAGCGAGTCGACGATCATTACGTGATCAACGGCTCCAAAATGTTCATTACAAATGGCGGGGAAGCGGACGTCTACATCGTCTTTGCTAACACCGCTCCTGAAAAAGGAACGTACGGTATCACTGCATTCATCGTCGACCGAGACACGCCGGGATTATCCATAGGCAAAGACGAAAAGAAAATGGGCCTTCACGGCTCACGAACCGTCGCGCTCAGCTTCGACAATATGAAAGTGCCAGTGGAAAATAGATTGGGTGAAGAAGAAGGCGGCTTCAAAATCGCCATGGCCAACCTCGACGTCGGCCGAATCGGTATCGCTGCTCAAGCACTAGGCATAGCAGAAGCTTCACTCGAAGCCTCAGTTGCCTATGCAAAAGAACGCGAACAATTCGGCAAACCAATCGCAGCCAACCAAGGCATAGGATTCAAACTAGCCGACATGGCCACCGCAACAGAAGCGGCCCGACTACTAGTCTACCGTGCAGCGTGGCTACGTTCAGAAGGCAAACCATGCGGCAAAGAAGCCTCCATGGCCAAACTATTCGCATCCCAAGCATCCGTAGACAACTCCATAGAAGCCGTCCAAGTATTCGGAGGCTACGGCTACACCAAAGACTACCCAGTAGAACGCTACTTCCGCGACGCCAAAGTATGCCAAATCTACGAAGGCACAAGCGAAATTCAAAAAGTAGTCATCGCCAAACACCTAACAAACTAAAGTTAGAAGCGCTTAGGGGAGCGCATGGCACGGTTAGCACAAACTACGGCTGAGTGTGATTCACAACAACTTACAAATTTAATGATGTCAGTTTGCTTCAACAAGCTATAAGTAGGGATTGGGGCGGAAGACAGGGCGACTCCGGGAGGATCAGCCCGATCAGGTGAGACAACTAGAGGAGCATAGCGACTAGTTGGCTCACCGCGGGCCCTCCGGAAAGCGTCCCTGTTTGGAGCCCCAATCCCCAAACCACAAGCCTAACTTAAGCTTTAGCAATTTCATTCATTAATCAAACAAACAACCAAACAAACAAAAGGGTGGGAGAACAATGGACTTTAAATTATCAGAAGAACACGAAATGATCAGAAAAATGGTACGCGACTTTGCACAAAATGAGGTAGCACCAACAGCAGCACAACGAGACGAAGACGAAACTTTCGACATGGACATCTTCCATAAGATGGCCGAACTCGGACTCACAGGTATTCCATGGCCAGAAGAATACGGCGGCATCGGCAGCGACTTCCTAGCCTACGTCATCGCAGTTGAAGAACTATCCCGTGTCTGCGCATCTACAGGCGTCGTCCTGTCTGCACACACATCTCTAGCAGGATGGCCACTATTCAAATACGGCAACGAAGAACAAAAACAAAAATACTTACGTCCACTTGCAGAAGGTTCAAAGATGGGGGCATACTGTCTAACAGAAGCTGGCTCAGGATCAGACGCAGGCGGCATGAAAACTACAGCAACGCTTGACGGTGACGACTACGTGCTAAACGGCTCGAAAATCTTCATCACAAATGGCGGAATTGCTGACACATATATTGTCTTCGCTGTAACGGATCCGGAATCCAAACATAAAGGAACAAGCGCATTCATTGTAGAAAGCACATACGAAGGATTCTCTGTAGGTAAGAAAGAGAAGAAGATGGGCATTCGTTCATCTCCAACAACAGAAGTCGTACTAGATAACTGTCGCGTACCGAAAGAAAATCTTCTTGGAGAAGAAGGCGACGGATTCATTATCGCAATGAAAACGCTCGATGGCGGACGTAACGGAATTGCTGCTCAAGCAGTAGGAATTGCACAAGGCGCGCTTGACGCTGCAGTCGACTACTCAAAAGAACGTGTACAATTCGGTAAGCCAATCGTAGCCAACCAAGGCATCAGCTTTAAACTAGCGGATATGGCGACAGCGACAGAAGCTTCTCGTCTATTGACATACCAGGCTGCATGGCTCGAATCGAACGACCTGCCGTACGGTAAAGCATCTGCTATGGCGAAATTAATGGCTGGTGACACAGCAATGAAAGTAACAACAGAAGCAGTTCAAGTATTTGGCGGCTACGGATATACAAAAGATTATCCGGTAGAGCGCTATATGCGTGACGCGAAAATCACGCAAATTTATGAAGGTACACAAGAAATTCAACGTCTCGTCATTTCTCGTATGTTGACGAAATAACAGGAGGTCTATGCAATGCCCAAACATGAAGTGAAATCTACCGTCAAAGATGAAGAACTTATTCAGAAGCGACGTGCACAAATTAGCCGGGGCGCTGTGAAATTGTTTATCGATAAAGGATTCCACAGGACGACTACACGTGAAATCGCCAAAGAAGCAGGCTTCAGTATTGGCACACTGTACGAGTATATCCGGACAAAAGAAGACGTCCTGTATCTCGTCTGTGACAATATTTACAATGAAGTCAAAGTTCGTTTATCTGAGCTCGATAACAATGACAACACGGTAGAAGGGCTACGTGTGGCGATTGCACGGTATTACGAAGTCATCGATCAAATGTCAGATGAATTCCTCGTCATGTACCAGGAGTCGAAGTCGTTACCGAGCGAAGCGCTTCGTTACGTACTTACTAAAGAACTGGAAATGGTCGAGCAATTTGAAATCATCATTCGTAAATGCATGGAGGCAGGTAATCTACGCATCAGACCGGATGAAGTATCATTGACCGCACACCACATCCTCGTATCTGGCCAAATGTGGTCATTCAGAAGATGGGCGTTGCGCAAACAATATACATTAGAGCGCTATACGAAAGTACAAACTGATCAAATTATCAAAGGTGTAGAGAAGTAAATAACTTGCGGATTCCGCCATGAAAATCTTCGTGGCGGCGGTCGGCATGTACGGAAGGTGGAAGGCTAATGGGGACTGAAGAAATTTATAAACCGAAACACCATATTCGTTTCGTGACGGCATCGAGTTTATTCGACGGGCATGATGCATCAATCAATATCATGCGCAGAATATTACAGGCAACCGGAGCGGAAGTTATTCATCTCGGACATAATCGATCTGTTGAGGAAGTTGTAAACGCTGCCATTCAAGAAGATGTGCAAGGAATCGCTATGTCATCCTATCAAGGTGGTCACGTGGAGTATTTCAAATACATGCATGACTTGCTGAAGGAAAGAGGCGCTTCCCATATTAAAATATTCGGCGGTGGTGGAGGAGTCATCATCCCGAAAGAAATTAAAGAGTTACATGATTATGGCATTGAATGGATCTTTTCACCGGAAGACGGTCGGAAACTAGGTCTACAAGGTATGATCAATAAAATCATGGAACTATCGGATTTCTCCACGACTCCCGAAAGCGAAGAAGCCAACCTGGAACAACTGACAGCAGAAACACCAGGAATCCTAGCCAATTTAATTACCTACGTAGAAGAAAAACATTTGAATAAAGATCAAGCGACGGAGCAATTACTCGATCATGCACGCTCTATGTCCAAACATACGCCAGTACTCGGCATCACAGGCACAGGTGGAGCAGGTAAAAGTTCATTGACGGATGAATTAATTCGTCGCTTCTTGCGTGAGTTCCCTGATAAAAGAGTAGCGATACTTTCCGTAGATCCAACGAAGCAAAAAACAGGCGGTGCGTTACTTGGTGACCGGATTCGCATGAATGCGATCTTCAATAACCGTGTCTACATGCGCAGTTTGGCAACACGCGGATCACGTTCAGAGCTGACAACGGCCATCCACGATGTACTCGATGTAACGAAAGCAGCTGGCTATGACTTGATCATTGTAGAGACGAGCGGAATTGGTCAAGGGGATGCGCGCATTACAGATGTCTCTGATGTTTCGATGTACGTCATGACGAGTGAATTCGGTGCGCCGACACAACTTGAGAAAATTGACATGATCGACTTTGCTGACTTAATTGTTATCAATAAATTTGAGCGCAAAGGTTCAGAAGATGCTTTGATTCAAGTGCGCAAACAGTATCAGCGTAGTCATTTACTATTTGACAACGATTTAGAAACGATGCCTGTTTACGGCACGATTGCGAGCCAGTTTAACGATAAAGGCACCAATACACTTTTCGCAGCGCTAGTTGAAAAAATCAACAACGTAACCGATTCGGATTGGACGACAAGCTATACTGAATTCGTGACGAATCAAAAGCAAACCGTGATTATTCCACCTGACCGTAGCCATTACTTGCGTGAGATCGCATCCACTATCCGTAACTACCATGCGAAATCCAAAGAGCAAGCAAAATTGGCACGTCGCGTGTTCCAACTTGAAGGTGCGATTGAAGCGGTAAAAGAAGCAGATTCCAATGAAGCGTTACTAGATTCATTGAATAGCTTGAAAGAAGGCGTAGAAGAGCAATTAACAAGCGAATCCAAACGTACTTTGAAAAACTGGGAACCTTTGAGAGAGTCGTATCAGCAAGATGAATTTGTTGTGAAAATCCGCGACAAAGAAATTCGTACGACGCTTAATACAGTTAGTCTATCTGGCTTGAAAGTTCCAAAAGTAGTCTTGCCACAATACAAAGACTATGGAGAAATTCTACGCTTTGTCTACAGCGAGAACGTACCTGGCTCATTCCCGTATACTGGAGGCGTTTTCCCATTCAAACGCGAAGGGGAAGATCCACGCCGTCAGTTCGCTGGAGAAGGGACGCCTGAACGTACGAATCGTCGTTTCCACTACGTATCAAAAGATGACGATGCGAAACGTTTATCAACAGCTTTTGACTCTGTCACATTGTACGGAGAAGATCCTGATGAGCGTCCTGATATTTACGGAAAAGTCGGCGAATCTGGTGTAAGTATTTGTACACTGGAAGATATGAAAAAGCTCTATGACGGTTTCGATTTGTGTTCACCTATGACGTCCGTTTCTATGACAATTAATGGACCCGCACCGATTATCCTAGCGATGTTCATGAACGCAGCGGTCGATCAGCAAGTACGTAAAAAAGAAGAAGGGCTTGGACGCACACTTACTGTCGAAGAGTTCACTGAAGTACGTGAAATGACATTCCAAACAGTTCGTGGAACGGTTCAAGCAGATATCCTGAAAGAAGATCAAGGGCAAAATACATGTATCTTCTCTACAGAATTCGCATTGCGTCTAATGGGCGATATCCAACAGTATTTCATTGATAAAAAAGTGCGTAATTACTATTCTGTATCTATTTCGGGCTATCATATCGCAGAAGCAGGATCGAATCCGATTTCCCAGCTAGCGTTCACGCTCGCAAACGGCTTCACGTATGTGGAGTATTACTTGAGCCGCGGCATGCATATCGACGACTTTGCACCGAACTTGTCATTCTTCTTCTCGAATGGCCTTGATCCGGAATATACGGTAATCGGTCGCGTCGCACGTCGCATTTGGGCGATTACGATGCGTGATAAATACGGAGCGAATGAACGCAGTCAAAAGTTGAAATACCATATCCAAACATCCGGCCGTAGTTTGCATGCGCAAGAAATTGATTTCAATGACATTCGCACAACATTGCAAGCATTGATGGCACTGCAAGATAACTGTAACTCGCTGCACACGAATGCCTACGATGAAGCAATTACGACACCGACAGAAGAATCTGTTCGTCGTGCGATGGCGATTCAGATGATCATTATGAAAGAACACGGTTTATCGAAAAACGAAAACCCGCTTCAAGGGGCTTACATCATCGAAGAAATGACAAGTCTCGTAGAAGAAGCGGTATTACAAGAATTCGATCGCCTAAACGACCGTGGTGGCGTACTGGGTTCTATGGAGACGCAATACCAGCGTGGCAAGATCCAGGAAGAGTCGATGTATTATGAAATGAAAAAGCACTCAGGTGAGCTGCCGATCATCGGCGTCAACACGTACTTAAATCCGAATCCTCCGTCTGAAGAGGATATCGACAATATGGAATTGGCACGTGCGACACAAGAAGAAAAAGAGTCGCAAATTATCAACTTGCGCGCGTTCCAAGCTAAACATGCTGACGAAGCAGAGCAAGCACTTGCGGATCTTCAGGAAGCGGCGATTACAGGCGGCAACGTCTTCGCTGAGTTGATGAAGACTGTGCGAGTCGCGAGTCTTGGTCAAATTACGAATGCGCTTTACGAAGTAGGCGGGCAATACCGCCGTAATATGTAATTGCATCTCAAAGGGGATGTCACAGAAGCCATCACTTCTGGTGGCATCCTCTTTTTTTGTATTGGGGTAAGGTTGAAGTCAATGTCGTAGTTGAGGTTAAAGTCAAATTCAAAGTGTAGATGCGTGGGCTAGTGCGTGGGATTGCAACTCCAGCTGGGGACGCGTTCCGGAGGGCGTGGCTTGAGCCTCCTCGTCCGCTTCGCTCCCTGCGGGGTCTCAAGGCGCACGCTGATCCTCCCGGAGTCGCCCCAGCTTCCGTTGCAATCCTTATGTAGAGAGTGGAGAAATACAGAATACTTAACTGGCTATTGAGTGTGAGTTTTTTGACTTTGGTACTTATTTAAGTTCAAGTGCTGAATAGATTACGAAACCGACTTCTTAAGTCACAATATGTGTCACTCATTGTCGCTAGTGTGTGAAATAGTAATTTCTCTAGCAATAGTATAGTTTAACGCCAGAGTGAGTGTAAATGATGGGTACTAAACCAGTCACAAGCGCAGCTTCAATGAGCGACAATAAGTGGCATCCACTCTGATTGCAAGGGATTGGAGCGTAGGAGGGGCGACTCCCGATGGATCAGCCCGATCAGGTGAGACAACCAAAAGGGAGCCTGCGACCTGGTTGGCTCACCGCGGGCCCATGGGAAAGCGTCCCCTCCGAAGCGCAAATCCCTACCCCAACAGCCATTCCAGCTACTCTATCTCAAGTATCCTATGAAACCTAATTCATTTCGTAAAATTCTTTCCCTATCAAAGTGGATAATTTAGTAAGTTAGTCAGTATAATAAGAACAACAAAGAAAAGGGACGTGCTGAATGTGAGATGGTACTATCATGCAATCATAATAGCTCTCTTAATTACACTCACACTCATCTTCTACAACAGCGGACTCGGCGTAATCCCCTTCACCTTTGCGGCGGTCTATCTGGGGTATTTGACCATTACTGAGTATAGAAATATAAAGAGAAGTAAAAGAATGTAGCATATTGGTAGAAATAACGTATATAATGTACACTATGCTTATATGCTACAAGATAAAAAACGTCGATCGGCCAAATCATTAACTGACTTGGTCGGTTCCGCGTGTGATTGATAGAAGAAAGGACGTGCCATACATTGAATATCCATGACATGACAAAAGAAGAACTTTTGGAAGAATCGTTAATCAACATTACGCACCAAGTACTGACAGAACGACGTGAATCCCTCACGTTGGCGGAATTGATGGAAGAGTTCCGTAAACTTACAGGTGTAAGCGAGAAAGAATTGAAAGCGAAAATACTTCAGTTTTATACAGACTTGAACATCGATGGCAGATTCCTTGCGATCCAGGACAACCGTTGGGGCTTACGCGAATGGTATCCAGTCGATCAGATCGAAGAAGAAACGGCGCCAGTCGTAAAAGTACGCAAGAAGAAAAAGAAGAAAAAAGATTATGACGAAGATGATATTGAAGAAGATGATGATGATGATGAAGAAATCTTCGATGAAGAATACGTAGAACTTGGCGAAGAAGATGACGCAGACGACGAAGAAGAGGAAGAAGAGGAAGTAGTCGGACTCGAGGAAGATTTAATCGATCCTGACGACGACCTAGAAGTAATTCCTGAAGTAGAACTCGATATCGATGAAGAAGATGAAGAGGACGAAGAGGAAGACGATGAGTACGAGGAAGAGAAATAATTGGACTTGACTTTTAGTGCCCAAAAATATAAGATTTGGATGGGCTCCTGAAAAGGACACATAAATTCGTGTATACGCGCTCCTTATTGTAGTTACGCTACAAACGGGGCGCTTTTTTGATTTTGTATCGACCCTAATAGCTCGGAAAAAGAATAAATGGAGGCACTACACATGACAAAATATATTTTCATTACAGGCGGCGTCGTCTCTTCTTTAGGTAAAGGTATCAACGCGGCATCACTCGGACGTTTACTTAAAAACCGTGGTTTGAAAGTGACGAACCAAAAATTCGATCCATACATCAATATCGATCCACGCATGATGAGCCCGTACCAGCACGGGGAAGTTTTCGTAACGGAAGACGGAGCGGAAACGGATCTTGACATCGGTCACTACGAGCGTTTTATCGACATCGAGTGTAACCGTTACTCCAATGTAACAATGGGGAAAGTCTATGATCTAGTATTGCGCAAAGAACGCGCTGGTGAATACAACGGTGCAACAGTTCAAGTAATCCCTCATATTACCAATGAAATTAAAGAATTGATTAAACGTGCAGGGCAAACATTAAACGCAGATGTCGTCATTACAGAAATCGGTGGAAGCGTAGGGGATATCGAATCATTGCCTTATCTTGAAGCCATTCGTCAGTTGAAAACAGATCTTGCGAAAGATGACGTGATGTACATCCACAACACGCTCATTCCATATTTGCATGCGGCTGGTGAAATGAAAACGAAGCCTACGCAACACAGTGTAAAGGAATTGCGTAGTCTTGGAATTCAGCCGAACATGATCGTTGTGCGAAGCGAATATCCAGTGCCGCAAGAAATGAAAGACAAGATTGCGTTATTCTGTAACATCAAATCAGAAGAAGTAATCGAAGCACTTGATGCGGAAACATTATACGAAGTACCTCTTCGTTTGCATGAACAAAACATGGACCAATTAGTTGTGGATTACCTAGGTCTTGAAACGCCACAGCCTGAACTTTCTGAAGTGGAAGAACTAGTGAAGTTGGTTAAATCACTAAAAGAAACAGTGAAAATCGGTCTAGTTGGTAAGTATGTAGAATTACAAGATGCATACATTTCCGCAGTAGAAGCTATGCGTCACGCTGGATACGCTTTCGATGCAGACATCGATATTAAGTGGATCAATTCGGCAGATGTGACGAAAGAAAACGTTGCAGAACTTCTCGGAGACGTAGATGGTATTCTTGTACCAGGTGGCTTCGGAGATCGTGCAATCGACGGTAAAATTGAAGCAATCACGTATGCACGTGAACAGAAGATTCCATTCTTCGGTATCAGTTTAGGTTTGCAGTTAGCGGCTACTGAAATCGCACGGAACGTCATCGGGTTGAAAACAGCTCATTCACTGGAGTTCGACACAGAGACTGAGCACAAAATTACGACATTCCACCCAGATTGCCGCACAGCACGCGAAGCAGACAGCACATTGCGTCTAGGTGCTTATCCGTGTAAAGTAGCTGAAAACACGAAGGCTTCTGCTGCATATGGCGAGGAGTTAGTGTACGAGCGTCATCGCCACCGTTATGAAATGAACTTGGCATATCGTGCGCAGTTGGAAGAGGCAGGATTCATCGTTTCTGGAATTAGCCCGGACGGTCGCTTGATCGAAATTATGGAGATGCCGGACCATCCATATTTCGTGGCTTGCCAGTTCCACCCAGAATTCGCTTCCCGTCCAAATCGTCCATCACCACTAATCCGCGACTTCATCCGCGCGGCGCTTGAGCATAAAAACTAAAAAGTATGCCCACAGAAGATTTTTCTTCTGTGGGCATTTTTGATTTTGGATATTTAGAATCTTTGTAGAAGTAAGGGATAGTTTGAGAGTGCGAGGGGATGGAAGCTCCAGCTGGCGGACGCTTTCCCATGGGCTCTCGGTGAGCCAACCAGGTCGCAAGCTCCCTTTTGGTTGTCTCTCCTTTCGAGCTGATCCATCGGGAGTCGCCGCCAGCTTCCGCTTCCATCCTAAGTTGTTAGTGGAGATACTTAGATCACTCACTGTAGGTAGTGTGTGAATTATTGTTTTGCCTAAACTTATTTAGATTCAAGTACTGAAGTTCAAAATGGATTGCAACACTGACTTCAATGCCTAACAAAAAGTATCATCCACTCGCATTGCAAGGGATTGGAGCGGCAGGCGGCGACTCCCTCTTGAACAGACGATAGTGACAAGGTTTATCGAGCTTTTTAGATGAGTGAAAAATATTTTTTAGCTGGAGAGCTATCAAACATATTCCACGTAATACAACTTCGGTTAAAAA
>NZ_PDYT01000019.1:0-56821 GCF_002743175.1 Sporosarcina sp. P20a | reverse complement strand
AGTTCGCTCGACTTGCATGTATTAGGCATGCCGCCAGCGTTCGTCCTGAGCCAGGATCAAACTCTCCATAAGAGAAATTCGATTAGCTCGAGTTTCATTTGCTGGCATCAATTAAGATACTCATTTTGTTTGTGCCACCGGCAAGCCGACACACAAACTGTATTTCGTTAACGTTTTGCTGTTCAGTTTTCAAGGTTCGTGTTTTGTGCTTCTTGTAAAAGCAACTTCTCTAATATAACTCATCTTGCATTCATTCGTCAAGTCTTTTTTAAAATTCTTTTTTTCGAATGTGTTGTGCGCGTTGTTAGAACGTTTCTCCCAAGCGACATTTACTATAATAACATGACGCCAAAGAATAAGTCAACAACTATTTCAATAAAAGTTATAGAGCGATCTTGGAATCGCTCTACGACAGCTACCGAGCCCTTATAATACGGTACTCTCTATGGAATAGCAACTCATTTTTAGATGGTACTTGCGTAATTTCAATTAAATGCTTATCTACCAAATACTCGATAAAGAACTCTAGGTCCGAGGAATACAACGCTAACTCGTCCTGTTCATGCAATTGCTGGACGGTCCATGATTCCTTTTCACTCATGATAGTCAGCAAATGTACCGCAGCTTCATTTGTATAGTTATGGATGAAGAACTCACTTGCCAAGAACACTAAATCCAAACGTTTCCCTAGTTCCTCTTCACTGCCTATCAATTCTTCATATAACTTAAAAACAGCGGGATCTATTTTTTTCATTTGTGCCCAGACGGTATTTTCAGGTAAGACGTTGCGTTTAACGGCCACGAACCTTGCTAAGTGATGTAATGTATTGATCGCGTAAAGATAAGAATCCATATGTTGTTTTCTTTCGAAATGAATTTTCCCTTCATTATAAGCGCGAATCATTTTAGCCATTTCCATCCCCATCTTAATGCCCCTACCAAACAGCGGTTCTTCGGATAAACGTTCTTTCAGTCGTTCCGCATATTCATCACGGTCAAAGAATACTTTTCCGAGGATGAGCCAATCAATGATTTTCTTGTTTGTTCCTACAAGCAACCAATGTGTTAGTTGTCGTTCGCTAATGATGTGCATAGCCGCCTTACGTTTACCATCTGTATAGTGTTTGGTCTGAATGGGTATCTCATTGTTTGAGGTAATTATAAATAAGATTTCATCAAAGGTATCAGTTATCGGGTCGTCTTCTCTTTGATTGCCAATGAGGAGCACACTTAATGTCTCAGGTAAACTAGCTCTCTCTTGGTACACTGGCCGTAGCATTTGTTCCACTATCTCGCCTCCCAGCTTTCTATAAGATCATCTCGAATACTCTATTTCGACGAATTTCACACAAAATCCTTTATTTTAAAGGGAGTTTATACTGCAATTAAATAATAATATGATATATTAGGTGAGGATAGCGTTAGGAGGAAACTTAAGATGAAGCCTTACAAAAATAAAATAAATCGTATTCGATCATTTGCCTTAGCACTTATTTTCATTGGGGTTGTCATTATGTATGTCGGGATCTTTTTCCGTTCCAATGAAATTGTCATGTTGATCTTTATGTTCTTGGGAATGCTTGCAATTATCGGTAGTACAGTGGTGTACGCGTGGATCGGTACCTTGTCGACACGGGCTGTACGAGTACAATGTCCGAATTGCGGCAAGCATACTAAAGTGCTTGGACGGGTTGATATGTGTGGACATTGCCGCGAGCCATTAACACTTGATCCAAATCTTGAAGGTAAAGAATTCGACATCGCGTATAATAAAAAAGTGAAGCAAGAAAAATAATACAAAATAAAAGAGTGTAACCCATTAGGGGTTACACTCTTTTATTTCGCTTCAGTTTGTTGTGTTGCTGCGCAGTCAGGACATGTTCCATACACTTCTAGGCGATGTGAATTTACTTGGAAACCCGTTACATGCGCTGCAAGACGTTCTACTTCTTCCAGACCAGGATGGTAGAAATCTACAATCTTTCCGCAATCGTCACATATAATATGGTAATGATCATGTGTCACGAAATCAAAACGACTTGACGCATCTCCATATGTTAACTCCTTTACTAATCCAGAGTTTTGGAATACACGCAAGTTGTTATAAACTGTCGCCACACTCATATTAGGAAAGTCTTCTTCTAGCGCTTTATAGATTTCATCAGCAGTTGGATGTGAATGAGATGTGATTAAATACTCGAGAATCGCATGTCGTTGCGGAGTAATTCTCACACCACTTTCTTTCAATGTCACTAACGCATCTTTTAAGAATACTCCAGGCATCGTAATGCACCTCACTTCATAAGGATTACTTCTTTATAATCATTATAATTAGTTTACTCAACTATGAGGTGTATTGTCAACTATTCTGCCGATAACGCTATATTAATAGCCTTTTGCTAAATCCACTTGGTTGATGAGATCTCTGTTTCCCGCCACCCATTTCTCAAGATTAATATCCATAATATCTAAGGAACGTTTAATGTATTGATCGGAAAGACTGGTCATATGCGGGGATACCGTACAGTTCGGCAACTCCCAAAAAGGGCTATCTTTAGGTAATGGCTCTGTTTCAAAGACATCCAGTACCGCATGGCGGATTTCATGTTGTTTTAACGCGTCTAACACATACTGCTCTCTTACTGCGTCCCCCCTGCCCACGTTCATAAAGACAGCTGTCTCCTTCATTGCGCGGAAATGCTCTGGCTGATAAATCCATCGCGTTTGAGGAGTGCTTGGCAATATGGAAATCACATAATCGACATGAGGAAGCTTTTCGAGAATTTCATTCAAGGAAATCGTTTCTTTCATATAAGGATTTGAATGCCCTGAACGGTTACATCCGATCGTATGTACATGAAACGCTTGCAAAAGTCTTCCGATTTCTTCGCCAATCGCTCCAGTTCCTACTATTAATGCAGTGGAGTGATTCACTTCACCTGGTAAAGAGTCTAGCTCCCACTCTTTTTCAGCTTCTCTCTTATAAATACCTGGTAAACCCCTTTCAAGGGATAATAAATGAGCCAATACAGATTCGGCTAACGGCATTTTATGAACACCATGAGAATTGGTGACTAGAACATCTTGCGCCTGAAGTGCTTCAATCGGCAATGTATCGACTCCTACAGCCGCAACCATGACCCATTTCAGTTCAGTAGCTTTTTCGACATGTTCTGCTTTCAAATCTCCACCATCAGTCACGATTACTTCTATATCTTCTAACGACACTTCATCAATATTGGTTGTATACAGGAATTCGACATTTGAATACTTCTCTTTTAATTGCTCTTTAAATGAAGTTTTGATCTTAAATGTAAATAATATCTTCATAGTGATTGCCTCCTAGTTCGTCAGTTGCTCAAGTGTCGTAAGTGCATCTTCCACATGACCTTTCACACGAACTTTCCGCCATTCTCTCACTACGGTACCTGTTGGATCAATCAGGAATGTAGATCGTTCTATTCCCATATACTCTTTTCCGAAGTTCTTCTTTAGCTTCCAAACACCATACTTTTCAGCTACCGCATGATCTTCATCCACAAGCAAAGAAAATGGCAAGCAGTGCTTCGCGATAAACTTTTGGTGAGAAGCTTCATGATCAGGACTGACACCAAGTACTACCGCATTCAGCCCTTCAAAATCCGACTGTGCATCACGAAAATCACAAGCCTCTGTCGTACAGCCAGGTGTTGAGTCTTTCGGATAAAAATACAATACTACATAACTTTTCCCTTTGAATTGATTCAATGAAACCATTTCGCCATTTTCATTTGCTAGCGAAAATGCAGGTGCTTGTTTTCCTTCTAATTTTTCCATTAAGAATCCTCCTCTAATAAAAATGAATAGTACACTTCGATCTCTCTTTACTTATCGTATAGGAAGTTTTTGAATTTTACAATTTACCTATACTTCACTCTGAAGGTAGAGACTTCACTCCGATTAATGTTAAAATGGATAACGTATAATTGATTTGGAGGAATTAACTAATGAACCGAAAAAATTCAGAAGCAATCTACGCAGAAGCATGTGAACATATTGTGGGTGGCGTCAATAGCCCAGCCCGAGCTTACGGAGCGGTTGGCGGAGGTGCACCTACTGTTATGGAACGTGCAGAAGGCGCTTATTTCTATGATGTAGATGGTAATCGTTATATTGACTACTTAGGAGCATACGGCCCGATCATTACAGGACACGCGCATCCTCACATAACAAAAGCCATTACGAAGGCAGCGGAAACAGGTGTACTCTATGGAACGCCTACACGCCACGAAGTACAATTTGCAAAAATGTTAAAAGAAGCTATTCCAGGAATGGACAAAGTTCGTTTCGTTAACTCCGGTACAGAAGCTGTTATGACAACAATTCGTGTAGCAAGAGCATATACTGGTCGTACAAAGATTATGAAGTTCGCTGGTTGCTATCACGGTCACTCGGATCTTGTATTAGTAGCTGCTGGATCTGGTCCCGCTACTTTAGGCACACCAGATTCTGCAGGCGTCCCTTCTTCTATCGCGAAAGAGGTCATTACGATTCCGTTCAATGATCCAGATAGCTATAAAGAAGCGATGAAACAATGGGGCGATGAACTTGCTTGTATTCTCATCGAACCGATTGTCGGGAACTTTGGAATCGTCGAGCCGAATGAAGGGTTCTTGGAACTCGTTCATGAGTTAGCTAAAGAACAAGGCGTTTTGACTGTTTACGACGAGGTCATTACAGCATTCCGTTTTCATTATGGTGCAGCGCAGACATTACTCGGTCTTCAACCGGATTTAACAGCATTCGGAAAGATTATCGGCGGTGGCTTACCAATTGGCGCTTATGGCGGTAAAAAAGAAATCATGGAACAAGTTGCTCCATTAGGCCCCGCTTATCAAGCAGGAACAATGGCTGGAAATCCTGCATCTATGCTTTCAGGAATTGCTTGTCTGGAAGTGCTTCAAGAACCAGGCATCTATGAAGAGATGGATCGCTTAGGCGGTTTACTTGAAGATGGTATTCTGAAACTGGCTGAAAAACACAGTATCCAATTGACGATCAATCGTCTCGGAGGCGCACTTACATTGTTCTTCACAGATGTCAAAGTGGAAAACTACAAGCAAGCTGAAGCAACAGACGGTGAAATTTTCGGTCGTTTCTTTAAAGAGATGCTGAAAAACGGTGTCAACTTGGCGCCATCTAAGTATGAAGCATGGTTCTTAACTTCTGCTCATACAGAATCCGATATAAACGAAACTCTTGCAGCAGTAGATCGCGCATTTAAGGCGCTTTGAAATAGAACAATTGACCGTTTTATGCGTATATTGTAAAGTAAGCATAAAAGAGCTTTTAGGAAAGGAATTACCCAATGAAACTTGGTGCCCGCGTCTTTAAGACGGGTATTGCGATTGTATTTGCTCTGTTTCTCGCAAATTTATTAGAATTACCTACAGCAGTGTTCGCAGGTATTGCAGCTATTTTCGCAATCCAACCCTCTATTTACAGATCATACTTAACAATAGTAGAACAATTGCAAGGTAATTTAATCGGTGCCACTATAGCAGTCTTATTCACTCTCATCTTCGGGCCTCAACTAATCATTGTCGGTTTGGCAGCTGTCATCGTCATGACCATTATGTTGAAACTCGGCCTCGAAAAATCTATGTCACTTGCACTCGTTACGATGATTGCGGTGATGGAGGTTAAAGATGATGCCTTCTTAACATTTGCCCTTCTTCGTGTAGGTACAATTTTGGTAGGTGTACTAGCGGCATTCATTGTGAATCTAGTGTTCATGCCACCGAAATATGAAACGAAACTGTTTCAGGCGATTCATCAGGCACAGGACGAAATTATTCGTTGGACGCGTCTAGCTGGTCGTCAAGTGTCTGAACATACTGCTATGAAGAAATCGTTGAGTAAGTTAAAGGAACGTCTGATACAAATTGATCAGTTGTACTTATTATTTAAAGAAGAGCGCAGCTATTTCAAGAAAACTACTGCCGCAAAAGCGAGACGGCTTGTTGTCTATCGACAATTGATCGCTACAACTAGGAGTAGTTATGACGTTCTTAAAAGGATGCATATGTATGAAAATGAACTCATCAATCTTCCGGAGCATTTCCGAATGATGATTCAGGAGCGTCTAGAGTCATTACTCGTCTATCATGAACAACTTCATCTGAAATTCGTTGGTAAGCTAAAAGCGGATTTCGACGACGATGAAACACATAGTGAGTTTATGCAACGACAAGAAGTGATGAATATTTTCGTGAAGGAAATTGCGATCACCAATGAAGAAGAAGAGTTTTCTTCTTATCATTTACTTCATGTCCTCTCGTCCATCCTGAATTACGAGGAACAGCTAGAACATCTGGATACGCTGATCACTTCTTATCAAACGCGGTATGAAGATGAAGAGAACATTTTAGAAGATGAATTCTATTAATAAAACGGCACAAGACTATAATAGTCTTGTGCCGTTTTTATTTGTATAAATAGTTGAAGTTCATTTACCGAATGGTTCGCATTTCCGTTACAGTACACACGCTGATCCTGCCCATGTTCACCTTTCTACTTATCCCCCAAGTTCTTGACGATTGTATAAACCAGCGTATGTACCGTTTAGTTTCATCAATTCCTTATGGGTACCTGATTCTTTTAAATCACCGTGATCTATCACATAAATACAATCCGCATGCGTAATGGTAGATAGTCGATGAGCGACGATTAGTGTAGTACGATCGTGTGCTAAGCGTTCTAATGAATCCTGGATAAGTGCTTCACTTTCTAAATCCAAGGCGGAAGTCGCTTCATCCAAGATGAGCAATGCCGGGTTCTTTAGGAAGACGCGGGCAATGGAGATACGTTGCTTCTGTCCACCTGACAACTTCACACCCCGTTCACCGACCCTTGTATCATATCCTTCACTCAATGTTTCGATAAAGTCATGCGCATTTGCGGCTTTTGCTGCAGCGATGACTTCTTCATCAGTGGCATCCGGCTTCCCCATCAAAATATTACTTTTGACAGAATCACTAAACAGAATTGAATCTTGAAGTACCATACCGATCTGATCACGAAGCGATTTAACCTTTACGTCGCGGATATCATGGCCGTCGATGCGAATAGCGCCAGACGTCACGTCGTAAAATCGCGGGATCAAACTGATAATAGTCGATTTCCCACCACCACTCATACCAACAAGTGCGGCTGTTTCACCAGGGCGGATCTTCAAACTAATATTTGTCAGTACTTTCTCTTCTTCATATGCAAAGCTGACACGATCAAACTCGATCTTCCCAGCAATCGACGGTAATGCTTTTGCATCCTCTTTATCGACAACATCATACTTTTCATTCATTAATTCTAGTACTCTGTCCATCGAAGCAAATGATTGCGTTAATGAAGTGGATGAGTTAACTAGACGACGTAAAGGTGAGTATAGTCTTTCTATAAATGCAATGAAAGCGACCATCGTTCCGACAGTTAATGAACCGTTGATTACTTGGTAGCCTGCATAGCCAATGACGAGTAAAGGAGCCACATCGGTAATCGTATTGACGACTGCAAACGCTTTGGCATTCCAGCGTGTATGTTCAATTGCTCGGTCAAGGAATTTATTATTCACTTCATCAAAACGTTCCTGCTCTTTGTCTTCGATTGCAAAACTCTTAATAATACTTACTCCCGCCACACGCTCATGCAAATAACTTTGTACATCAGCGAGCGCTTGGGATCGTTTACGTGTTAATTGACGCAATTTCCCGAAGAAATGTTTGACACTGAATGCATAAAACGGAAATGCCAGCAATGTGACGAGTGTTAGCTCCACATCCAAAGTCAACATGATAGCAATTGCAATAATAATAGTGGCCAAGTCGAGCCAAACATTCATCAAACCAATCATGACGAAGTTTTTCGTCTGCTCTACGTCATTGATCACTCGCGAAATCACTTCACCCGCACGTGTATTGGAATAAAAGCGCAGTCCAAGCTTTTGTAAATGACTATACAGTGATTTGCGGATATCGAACAAAATTTTATTACTTACCAATTGTGCATAGTATTGACGATAATATTCCACAGGCGGACGGATCAAGAAAAACACAATGATCGTGCCGCCGAGCCAATAAAATAATTGCTGCGTTTTATCCGAATCACTCAACTTCGGGGAACCGATAATATCATCAATCACAATTTTAATTAATAATGGTAAAAATAGTGGAATAGCAAACTTCACAACACCAATGAGAACAGTGAAGACAATTTGCCAGTTATAAGGCTTTACAAATTGAAGATAACGTTTAATGCTTTCGCCCATCGTGTTCCTCCTACTAAAAAAACCTGACTTGCACGAGTGCAAGCAGGTCTAGATTTGTTCTTCTTGGATTTGCTTATA
Organism: Sporosarcina sp. P20a; assembly: GCF_002743175.1. Taxonomy (NCBI): domain Bacteria; kingdom Bacillati; phylum Bacillota; class Bacilli; order Caryophanales; family Caryophanaceae; genus Sporosarcina; species Sporosarcina sp. P20a. The sequence goes on along the minus strand of NZ_PDYT01000019.1, from coordinate 48,441 downwards.
AAATTCAAAACGTGATGTCCAAACATCAATGAAATCAGGAGCAAATGGACCTTTCCTTTGTTTGATCCAACCAAGAAGCTTCTTTAAGTTATCCTGCAAGATTAAATCGATGACTTCTGGATAATTCATTTGACGTTTATGATCTGAATATTCGTCTTCATCGAGAATCAAATAGCTCATATCAGGAAACACTTTAACGTCCAAGTCATAATCGATATACTTCAAGTACTTTTCATCGTAAACGAATGGTGAACTCATATTAACGTAATAGTAGACACCATCTTCACGCAACATACAAATGATGTTAAACCAGTTTTCCGCATGAAAATAGCAGATGGATGGTTCACGTGTCAGCCACGTGCGACCATCTGACTCAGTCACGAGCGTGCGTTCATTACCACCGATGATAATATTGCGTGTGCCTTTTAATACGAGTGTCTCTTGCCAGACACGGTGAATTTTGCCGTTATGTTTGTAGCTGTGTATCTGTACTGTTTCTCCTTCTTTTGGAATCGCCATTTTTATACCACCTTTGAGCCTTGCCGCTCTTGCTATCTGTTCATTATACCAACAGCTTTCCTAAATTTAAAACGATTCAACCATCTATTTCGTAATTGTTTTAATACAGTAGGCCTACAGCTTGTTTTTTCACACAAGAAAACCGGTAGAAATGGCTTATAATAGCCTTTTCTACCGGTCGGTGATGCCCACGCTTAGTATGAACCTTTATTTTTGTTCGCACGTGCTCCTGAAGCATTTTGTTTGTTTGCTTCTGCTTTGTTAATTTGTTTCTTCACTTCATTAACATCTGTTTCAGATCCGAACTCCTCATTCATAGAGGACTGCATCGCGGATGAAGAAGACTGCATGTTCATCGCAGATTGCGCGTTTTGCTGACGTACTTGATTGACGTCCGTCTCGGAAGCGAACTCTTCATTCATCGATTGTTGCGCATTCTGTTTTTTCACTTGGTTCGCATCTGTTATAGATGGATCTTGCTGTGAATTACGTTTTGATTGATTTGGCATGTTTTATTCACCTCCGTACTCACTATGATGTCCTGTTAGTCGGAGTTTTATTCACGGTAGGTTATAAAGTTTTTACCATTCAAGCAAATCGATAATTTTTAGAACTGGCTTTGACTTTGGTAGTGCCAGAACTTCCTGTTTAGTGAAGAACTGCAAATCGCCTTCTGTATGTTCCTCTTCCAATTGTGCACGATATACATGAATATCCCATGTTATATGTGAAAAGACATGTAGGACATGTGGTAATTCTTGAAGTTTTTTTAATTTTAATCCATTCTCTTTTTCAAATGCTTCCACTGCAGAAGCTTCTTGAAGTTCAATCATTGGAAATTCCCAAAGACTGGCTAGCAGCCCGGTGCTGGGACGTTTCTGCAACAACCAATTGCCTTCTTCATTTTGAATCGCAAAGGCAGCTAGCGAAACATGCTTCATTTTCTGCTTTTTTATCTTAATTGGCAATTGTTGTTGTTTTCCCTCTTCAAAGGCGATACAAAATTCCCTAACAGGGCACAATAAACAGTGTGGATTCGGTGTACATATCGTTGCACCCAATTCCATGAGCGCTTGGTTGAAGGAAGATGGATCCTCTTCCGATATTAATTCCATCACGGCTTGTTCAAATATTTTTTTATTACGAGGCAAGGCGATATCTTCTTCAATTAATAAAATTCTCGACAACACCCGCATAACATTTCCGTCTACTGCATGTTCGGGTACTCCATAGGCAATACTCAATATAGCACCTGCCGTGTATGGCCCGACTCCTTTTAATGTAGAAATTTCTTTTCGGCTATTAGGAACTTTCCCACCATAGGTTTCTACGACTTCTCTTACACCTGACTGTAGGTTACGCACCCTGGAGTAATAGCCAAGTCCTTCCCACATTTTCAAAATCTCTTCTTCTGGTGCATTTGAAAGATCTTGCATCGTGGGGAACTTTTTAATAAAACGCTCATAATACGGTATGACAGTATCCACTCTTGTCTGTTGTAACATAACTTCAGAAATCCAGATATAGTATGGATTGTCTGTTCTTCTCCAAGGCAAGTCTCGTTTTTCAGCTTCATACCAAGTCAATAACGCATCTTGGAATGCTTTCTTTTGTTCAATAATTTGCATATGGACCTCGCTTCTTCATGTAAATACTTTTAGTTATAATAATAAAGGGTATATAATTATAAGTAGCATATAACTCTTTCGATTAAGGAGTGATAATTTGGATACAGGTACACATATCGCTATGGGTGTTGCGATCAGTGGATTAGCTCTTGCCGATTCAGTCGTGGCAACTGAACCTGCCACAATGGGCGCTGTTTTCGCAGGAATTATGGTCGGATCTTTAATTCCCGATATAGATACGGTATTGAAACTTCGAAACAATGCTGTCTATTTACGTAATCATCGCGGTATCACGCATTCGGTTCCAGCTGTTATGCTATGGCCGTTGCTGATTTCCATACTGCTGAATTTCTTTGTTCCCGGAGCCATATTCTTTCATGTCTGGGCTTGGACATTTTTAGCAGTGTTTACACATGTATTTGTTGATATTTTCAACTCATATGGAACACAAGCCCTTCGTCCATTTTCTCATAAGTGGGTAGCCATAGGAGTCATTAATACATTTGACCCCATTATATTTGGGCTCCATGTAATTGCAATCATGGCATGGGTGTTCGGCGCAGATCCCGTCTTTACAATGTCCACATTATATGTCGTCATCTTCTTCTATTACCTATTGCGCTTCGCAGTGAAGAGCGCAGTGAAGAATGCAGTCAAGAAGACGATTCCTAACGCGACGCATATATTTACCGCACCTACGATGAACTTCTTTCAGTGGCGAGTTGCTGCCACGACAGATGTAGACCATTATGTAGGACGAGCATACGGACGTTCCATTACTATTTACGAACGATTCGAGCGCGAAGTCATGCCGATGTCACCTCAAGTTGAAGCGGCACTAGAAGATCCGAACATGCAAGCTTTCACTTCATTTTCGCCTCTTTATCGTTGGTCGATTTCAGAAAAAGGACATATCTACGAAGTCCGTTTAATTGATTTGCGTTATCGAAGCAAAGGTTACTACCCATTCGTTGCAGTAGCACACGTCAATGAAGACTTAGAGGTAGTCAATTCTTATACAGGATGGATATTCTCAGAAGAAAAACTTCGTAAAAAGCTTAATTTTGCCCCAAATAACTAAAGAACGTTCGTGCATAATGCACGAGCGCTCTTTTTTGTTTATTTCCCGCTTTTTATATCTTTCAACATAGCAAGCGGCAATGCTTCTTCAGCTCTCTCGCCGCCTAAGCGATATCCCCATGCGAACAATCCTTTAAGGTAATCTACTTGAAAGAAGACCCCATCGTCTCCTTCAATTCGGTACATCTCGCCTGGCTTAATACTAGCCGGGTCTACAAGATAAGATTGTACAAGAACTGCCTTTCTTTGGTGAACTGCATATTCGCTAATCATCCCCATCTGTTCGGCTTTACGCGCTTTTTCCATTAGGTTAGCAATTTCACTACGCAGCTCGTTTTCATTCATATCACTATAACGTTTTTCAGTATCCATCTTCTTCATTCCTTTTCTGTTCAATAAATTGATCGATTTGACTGAGTGGAATGCCTTTTTGATACATTGATTGCTTCACACGTTGTCTAAGGTCGGATCCTGAGTATTTACTTTGGTATCGTCTCCATGCTTTCTCACCGAATGCAGACGTAATGTCGGACCATTCTTCTTCATCCCGCTCGATTGTTAAATTGCTGAGAACTTCTGAAATTTGCTGATAAGAAAAACCTTTTCTAGCCAATGAATTCTGTATTTTTTGCTTAACTTGTGCTGGTGGTTGTGAACTATTCGATCGCATCGTTTTTTCAGCCAGTTTCATGGCATTAGCCATTTGATCTTCCATTGTATATTCCTCCAATGCTTGAGTTTGCAGTTCTTTGGGTATACCTTTTTTATAGAGAGATTGTTGAATAGCTCTTGGACCCTTTAACGTACTATTTTTTTCCGTACGTACAAGCGCTTCCGAAAATGCTTCATCATTCAAGAAGCCGAGTCGTTTTAATTTCACGATAGCTTCTAGAACAACAGCTTCTCCATATTCTTTTTCAAGCAATTTCTTTTTAACTTCCATCTCACTCCGCATACGAAATGACAAAAAGTGTAATGCTCGGTTAAATGCTTTTTCAATTTGGTCTGAATATACAATCTCATCCGTAGACCAATCGTCCAATTCCATGCCTTTCGTGAGTTCAAATTTCACTAGGACTGTTTCATGGACACTAAATGCATATTGATCATCAAGGAAAATATTATAACGTTCGCTATCTCGTTTTTGTTGTGATATTTTGGTAATAAGCGGCACGTTTCCATCACCTACTTTATCTTAGTATACCGCTTCTAGTGGTGCTGGTCAGCAATAGTGTATTAATTTTCAAGAGAATGGAGGGAAACCATTATGAAAGTGGTTATTACAGGGGGAACTGGATTCATTGGCAGCATCTTAACAAAGAAGCTGCAGGATAATGGTCATGAAGTAGTGGTCTTAACACGTAAGCCTTCATCGCAGCATAATGGAGTTCACCATGTTCAATGGTTGACGGATCACGCCTCACCTGAGAATGAAATCGGGCAAGCAGATGCATTCGTTAATTTAGCAGGAGTGTCTATAGATGACGGCCGATGGTCTGAAGAACGAAAAAAGCAAATTTATGATAGCCGAATAACAGCTACACAAGAAGTGTTGCGTATGATACGAACACTCCCAAAGAAACCCCGTGTCCTAGTGAATGCAAGTGCGATCGGCATTTATCCTACATCGCTTACCGCTGAATATACCGAAAACTCCACTGCAGTAGGCGATGATTTTCTAGCCAAAACCGTCTATGACTGGGAACAACTTGCGGGACAGGCGAATGAAATGGGCGTACGCACTGTATATACCCGATTCGGCATTGTATTAGGTAAAGATGGCGGAGCACTTCCACTTATTAAGCTTCCTTATCAATTATTTGCCGGTGGAAAAATTGGTTCAGGCAATCAATGGTTCTCTTGGGTTCACGTGGAAGACGTAGCCAATGCCATTCTCTTCTCTATAGAGAATGATGATGTAGAAGGTCCTGTTAACGTAGTGGCACCGAGTCCAATGCATATGAATGCTTTCGGAAAAACGATTGGAAAAGTATTGCACCGTCCGCATTGGTTCCCGGTACCAAGTTTTGCAATGGAAGCTACATTGGGAGAAAAGAGTATTGTCGTTCTGCAAGGTCAACATGTAATACCGGAAAAGTTGTTGGCTAATGGATTTACATTTGATTACCCTTCCTTACGACCGGCGCTTGAAAACCTTTTAAAATAATATCAAATGTTTGTTGAGACGTTTTCACGTTTTGACAAACATTTTTTCATTACATACATACAAAAAGCGGATTGACACATGCTTAGTAAAAAGGAGTGACGCTTAATGACTCATCATTTGTCAGGAATTTTACTGGCATCTTGTTTGCTGATAGTTGGAGTGGTGATGAATCCCTTTACTGTCCAAGCAGAAGCTTTACATTGGGGTTTCAAGAAGGCTACTGAAGGAGTTCCCCCTTCTGCAGGAGCCGAACTGGATCAATTGCTTGATGATTACGGTGCAATCTATAAAGGGAAAGATGATAAAAAAGTCGTCTATCTAACATTCGATAACGGATATGAGAACGGCTACACGGAAAGCATTTTAGATACACTAAAGAAAGAGAAAGCACCCGCCACATTTTTCTTGACTGGTCATTATGTAAAAAGCGCCGGTGATTTAGTAAAACGCATGGTGAAAGACGGTCATGGTATCGGAAATCATTCATATGACCACCCGAACATGGCGAACTTAACTGAACAACAGATGGAAAATGAGTGGAAGAGGTTGGATGAAGTTGTCTATGCTACTACTGGACAAAAGAGAACAATCTACGCGAGGCCGCCAGAGGGGACATTTAATGCGAAGTTACTGCAAAAAGGAAATGACCTTGGGTACAGGCATATTTTCTGGTCTGTTGCATTCATTGACTGGCACCGAGATCAACGTAAAGGAAAAGCATATGCCTATAACGAATTGATGAATCAATTACATCCGGGTGCACTCATTCTCATGCATACCGTATCTCCTGATAATGCAGAGGCACTCCCCGATTTCATTCGTGATGCCAAGAAGCAAGGCTATGAATTCCATTCGCTGGATCAGTTAGTGAAGGAATATGAGAAAGGAAATGCGATTACACAATAAATGAGAGACCTTATCTGTATGTACACTACCAACAGATAAGGTCTCTAATTATTTGATTCATCTTCAGTTTGCATGTTTACATTCGTAGTTATCCAACGTGTTCACCGATGTTGGATTGTTACGGATCCCCTCCTTCGTTGTTATGTGTCTAGGATTCGATTCGTCTCTATAACTACGACCTCCTTTTCTTTTGATTAGACTTACTATAACAACTATTCTGTTAATTGTAAAGTGTTTTAATGAAAATTCTATTATTTTCTTTTTCTTTTGCTGTTTGCAGTACGTGCAACAAAATCAGATTGAAAAAGATAGTGTTTTCGTATACGATATCAATGATAGAAAGAGGTGTACGTATGGATAACTCACAAAATAACGAACAAGTCGTCGAACTGAAGAATCGATTCAATCAATTCATTGAAACATTAGAAGCGATTGAACCTGAACACACGGACCTCCAAGATATAGATCGTCTAATCATGTTACTCGATGAATTAGAAGAACAAATGGATAGTTCGAAAAAATAACATATACTAACGGGGGATTTTGAGATGTACATAGAGACAATTGAGAAGAGTATTTATGAACTGGTTTGTGAAACGTCCACAAACTTGCCAAAAGACGTTAGACGCGCAATCCTTTCTGCAAAAGAAAACGAAAATAAAGGCACAAGTGCTGCAATGAGTTTGGATACGATCGCAAATAATATCAATATGGCAGATGATAAACTATCTCCAATTTGTCAGGATACAGGCCTTCCTACATTCAAGATCAAAACTCCAATTGGGATAAACCAATTGGAAATCAAAGCGGCTATTGTACGCGCTTTGGAGTTAGCTACTGAAAAAGGAAAGCTTCGTCCGAACGCTGTAGATTCATTAACTGGCGATAATAGCGGCAATAACTTAGGAATCGGTCTACCGGTTGTTAAGTTTGAACAATGGGAAGAAGATTATATAGAAGTGAAGTTAATCCTAAAGGGCGGCGGATGTGAGAACAAAAACATTCAATACAGCCTCCCTACTGAATTAGAGGGCCTTGGCCGTGCAGGACGCGATTTAGATGGTATTCGTAAGTGTATCCTTCACTCGGTTTACCAAGCACAAGGACAAGGTTGTTCTGCTGGATTTATCGGTGTCGGAATCGGCGGCGATCGTTCATCCGGATATGATCTGGCGAAAGAACAACTTTTCCGCGATGTAACGGACGTTAATCCAATTCCTGATCTTGCGCAATTGGAAGAGTACGTATTAGAAAAAGCCAATCTTCTTGGAATCGGGACAATGGGCTTCGGCGGCGAAGCTACATTATTAGGATGTAAAATCGGTGTCATGCACCGCATTCCCGCAAGCTTCTATGTATCTGTAGCGTATAACTGCTGGGCATATCGCCGTATGGCAGTGAACATCAATGCAACAACCGGCGAAATCATGGATTGGCACTATAATGAAGGCGAGAAAATTGCATTCGAACAGCCAGCTGAAGAAGCAAAATCCACTGCACGTATCGTACACTTGCAAGCACCCATTTCAGAAGAAGACGTTCGTGACCTTCATGTTGGCGATGTGGTGAAAATTTCGGGCCGTATGTACACAGGCCGTGACGCAATCCACAAGCACTTAATGGACAATGACGCACCAGTTGATTTGAATGGACAAGTCATCTATCACTGTGGACCAGTTGTTCTAAAGAACGATGAAGGTAAGTATGAGATTAAAGCTGCGGGACCCACAACTTCTATGCGTGAAGAACCGTACCAGGGCGATATCATGAAGAAGTTCGGTATCCGTGCGGTGATCGGTAAAGGCGGAATGGGACCTAGAACACTTGCGGCTCTTAAAGAGCACGGCGGTGTGTACTTGAATGGTATAGGCGGGGCGGCACAGTATTATGCTGACTGTATTAAAGAGGTAGAAGGCGTCGACTTACTGGAGTTCGGTATTCCAGAAGCACTATGGCATTTACGCGTAGAGGACTTCACTGCAGTTGTCACGATGGACTCTCACGGTAACAGCTTACATGCTGATATTGACAAGTCTTCATTAGAGAAGCTTTCTCAGTTCAAAGAAAAAGTATTTAACTAATAAGCAAGCAGCGAATGTGAACTATCATTCGCTGCTTTTTTATGTAAATAAATAGATTGGCATGGATAAGTGATGGTGCGGTTATCCATCGTTACGCTGCGTTCCAGGCGGACGCGTTCGGGAGGGCTCGCGGTGAGCCAACTAGTCACTACGTTCCTTTAGTTGTCTCACCTGTCGAGCTGATCCTCCCCGAGTCGCCGCCTTCCACTCCGCTTCACTTTTGACTCGTTTTTAAATTGGAAAGTGTAGTTCAAATCTATTCTTGTACTTGATTTTGAACTCAAATTGTATTTGCACTTGAGCTTAACTTATTTAGAAGTGTGATCAAATTACAAATCTAACTTCAATACACAACAATAAGTATTATCTATTTACATTGCAAGGGATTGGAGCGGCAGGCGGCGACTCCCGATGGATCAGCCCGATTAGGTGAGACAACCGAAGAGAGTGCAACGAACTGGTTGGCTCACCGCGGGCCCATGGGAAAGCGTCCGCCTAGAGCGAGAGCCGTAGCGTAGGACGGCTTTTGCGAGCATAAGCGGAGCGTTGGGAGCACATCTTTGTACTAGAAATCCCCTCCTCAACACTAATGATAGCCTTACCCTTATAACTTTTAGCCCAATTTTCATTAATTAGCCATTTAAGTAACACTTCTCATTGAGAAATGATATACTGTAGATAATAACTATTACAACTTCATATTCATTCTATTTAGACGCCCGAAAAGTCGATTCTACTACTGTAGAGTCGACTTTACTGCTTTAATAAGAGCTTTGAAATTGAAATTCATTATCAATTAGGAGGAGAATACATGACAACATTTGCAAAAGAACAACCGCAACAGACGATTGACTGGTCTGCACGTCTTGAACTGATTGCGGCTATAGTATCTGGAATTATCATACTTGCCGCTTGGATTTTAGGGAAAAATGGAACAGAGTCCTTTTCTGTAACTCTGTATATTATAGCGTTTTTGATTGGTGGTTACGCTAAAGCGAAGGAAGGTATTGAAGAGACGATAAAAAACAAAGAACTGAATGTCGAGATGCTCATGATTTTCGCGGCCATTGGTTCAGGTATTATCGGATACTGGGCTGAAGGTGCAATCCTGATCTTCATCTTCGCAATAAGTGGAGCACTAGAAACCTATACACTTAAAAAAAGCCATAATGAAATATCTTCTTTGATGGAATTGCAACCTGAAGAAGCTTGGTTAATCCTTGAAGATGGTAGCGAGAAAAAAGTATCTACAGATTCTCTATCCATTGGAGCTATATTGCTCGTTAAACCTGGTGAACGAATTCCGGTTGATGGTGAAATCCTGAGCGGCATCACTTCGATCGATATGTCAGCCATCAACGGGGAATCAATCCCCGTGACGAAACAGGAAAATGATGAATTATTTGCAGGGACAGTTAATATTAGCGGCGCGATTCGCATGACGATGACGAAACCTAGTTCTGAGACATTATTCCAAAAGATTATTACGATGGTGCAAAATGCACAAAGCGAGAAGTCTCCTTCTCAACAATTTATCGAGCGCTTTGAAGGATCTTATGTAAAGATTGTGCTCGCTGCAGTTGTCATTATGATGTTCCTCCCCCACTTCTTATTTAACTGGGACTGGACTACAACCTTCTACCGTGCGATTGTCTTGCTAGTAGTCGCCTCCCCTTGTGCATTGATGGCTTCCATTATGCCCGCTACATTAGCGGCTGTTTCTAACGGTGCCAGAAAAGGGGTATTATTTAAAGGCGGAGTCCATTTAGAACACTTAAGTACATTGCAAGCATTTGCTTTTGATAAAACAGGTACTTTGACTAATGGAAAACCTATTGTGATGGATTTTATCGTTCGTGAAGGTGCTGACGTGAAAGAGACGCTTGCTTTATTTGCAGGTGCGGAGTCACTTTCCAATCATCCGTTGGCAAAGGCCATCATCAATTACGCGACAGAGCATGGTGTAGAACCTAAACGCAATCTTCATATTGAAGACGTTCCTGGATTCGGTATTAAAGCAGAAACTGATCAAGGGGACATTTTAATCGGTAAACCGAAATTTGTTGGCGAAGAGTTAGTAGAAGAATTTCAGGACAATGTGGCAGTATCACTTGCGAATGAAGGAAAAACGGTCATCTTCATGAGAGATGAACAAGGAATTGTAGCTCTAGCAGCTTTACAGGATACTTTGCGAAAAGAAGCTATTTCTGCGATTAAATCGCTGCAGTCTTTAGGTCTCCATACCGTCATGTTAACTGGGGATAATGAAAAGACCGCACAAGCCATCGCAAACGAAGTAGGTGTGGATTCCTACGTAGCGGAATGTCTACCTGAGGAGAAAGTGGTTCAGCTTAAGCAACTATTGAAGAAGCACGGTATGGTCGGTATGGTGGGAGATGGAATCAATGATGCCCCAGCCCTTGCTACCGCTACTTCCGGTATCGCGATGGGTGAAGGTACAGATGTGGCATTAGAGACAGCTGATGTTGTTCTCATGCAAAACGACTTGAATCGCTTATCATACGCTATTAAGCTTTCACGAAAAATGCAAAGAATCGTTAAACAAAATGTATTCTTTTCGATAGCGGTCATCTCGATCCTCATTATCGCAAACTTCATGCAAGTAGTGGATTTACCTCTTGGTGTCATCGGACACGAAGGAAGTACGATATTGGTTATATTAAACGGTTTGCGGATGCTTAATAAAATAGAGTAAAAAAAGTGAAGAAAGGAAATCCCTTTCTTCACTTTTTTTATACAATTTGTTGTTTATGTTCTTGACGATTTTTCACGACTGAATTGATTGTACCTCCAAGTATCAAAATGATAGCTGATAAGTATAACCACATAATTAATATGATAATTCCAGCGATACTACCGTACGTATTGGCATAGCTTCCAAAGTTACTAATATAGAAAGAGAATCCTAGTGAAGTAACGATCCATCCTATTGTTGCAAATATAGCACCTGGAAGTATTTCTTTAAAATGCAATTTCACACTTGGTACTAGCCAATATAGTAAAGAGAATACTGCAAAGATCAGGAATGGTGGAATGAGGAAACGTATCAAGTTCCATACAGTCAGGAACGTTTCTTCCAATCCTAGGAACGTGAAGATCACTTGCCCGATTGGTTGACCAAATATAGGTAACACTAATGCGATAATTACCGTCACAACTAACATAATAGTAAACGCAATGGACAATCCTTTAGAAACTAAAAAATTTCTATCATCTTCAACTTCATATGCATCATTCAAGCCTTTTGTTACTGCGCCCATACCTTTAGACGCGGACCAGATAGTAGCCAAGATTCCGACTGACAGCAAACCTCCACTTTTATTATCTAGTACCTCAGAAAGCGTCCCTTCAATTAGAGAAGCTGTACTTTCCGGCGCGTACTCACGGATAAACAAGAAGATTTGGCTTTGGTCTAACTGTAAGTAAGGTAGTAATGTGAAAAGAAAGATTAATAGAGGGAATAATGACAATAGAAAAAAGAACGCTAATTGCGAACCAGCTGCTGAAATATCCAATTCTTTCACTCGGATAATCAATTGTTTGAAAAAACCGCTCGTAGTAGTTGGATCAAAATCATCTTCTTCTCCGTCTTTTACATCTTTAATGAATCCTTTTACTCTTTCTCTTTGGGACTCCTCTTCATTTTCAGCATCAGAAGAAGGGGCACTTTTTTGTTTATCCAACTGATGTGTCCCCCTTTCATTTACTGATTCTACTGTTATGCTTTCTCTAATGATATTATGTTTTTTTTTTGAACCATCGGAGGCAACGAAGCGTTTCCTTCTGTTGAAACAGAAGATGCAGCTGTAGAATCGTTCTCGATAATATGCTGATAATCTGATTTGGAATCAGCAAGTGCTTCTTTTGTATCCGCAAACATTTCTTTAACTTGCGGAGTCAATGTCTTGATTTCATCGACCTGTGACTTGATGTAATTTACATCACCTTTCACTTGATCAACAAGAGTTTGTACTTTTTCTTTTTTCTGTTGGAACTCATTTTTCACGATATCCGGATTTTCTTTGTAATACAATGCTTTTTCATACGAGGATCTTGCCGTAGTGATCGTCTGCTGTCTTGTTGCTCTATCCAACATACTCACTGCAGCTCCAAGTAGCGCCCCGCCTAATACATATCTTCCAAATTTACTAGAACCCATACATGTTTCGCCTCCTTATTCACGATTACGTCTCACTTCATTATACCCATATTGCAACTTACCAAACAATCTTTGTTACACTTTATTCAAAAAAAGCTTGACGAATCGTTCTATTTTTTAGATTATTAACAATAACATGTTAATATCAGAATCTACTGAAAGGGGTTGGTCCTCGTAATCTTGGGAACATATACAAACATCACAGAGAAATTGGGGGGATGAAATGGAGAATATCGAGAAGTTCTTGACTACCGCGTCCGATTTAATATGGGGACCGCCGTTGCTCATTTTATTAATTGGTACCGGAATTTATTTAACACTGCGTTTAACATTCATTCAATTACGATTACTGCCCTATTCACTGAAACAAGTTTTTTCACGGAAGCATGATAAAAAAGCAGATGGTGACATTTCACAGTTCCAGGCTCTAATGACTGCGATGGCCGCCACAGTTGGTGTTGGTAATATCGTCGGAGTTGCATCCGCTGTTGTAGCTGGTGGACCGGGTGCGATTTTCTGGATGTGGCTAGCTGGATTCTTCGGTATGGCTACAAAATACAGTGAGGCAATCCTTGCCGTTAAATACCGCGTTAAAGATTCCAATGGATTAATGGCCGGTGGACCGATGTACTATCTTGAACATGGTCTAAAGCAAAAGTGGCTTGGTGTACTATTTGCGATATTTGGCGCACTAGCTGCGTTCGGAATCGGTAACGGAACACAATCTAAAGCAGTAGCAGACGTAATGAAAAGCACATTTGAAGTACCCCATTATATTACAGGGATCGCTTTGGTTTTATTCGGCGCACTTGTTATTCTTGGAGGTATCAAATCAATCGGTCGTGTAACGGCATTTTTCGTACCGATCATGGCATTATTCTATTTCATTGCCGGAGCGATCGTTATGGTATTGAACTTTGAACAAGTTCCAGCTGCATTCGGCCTTATCTTCACAGATGCATTCACTGGCCAGGCAGTTGCAGGTGGTGCTATCGGTACAGTGATTCGATTTGGCGTTGCACGTGGGCTCTTCTCCAACGAAGCGGGTCTCGGTTCTGCACCAATCGCTGCAGCAGCTGCACGTACAGATATGCCCGGACGTCAGGCTCTTGTTTCGATGACGCAAGTATTATTCGATACGTTGATCATTTGTTCAATTACAGGTGTTACTATTGTTATGAGTAATCAATGGCAAGATAAGTCAATTGACGCGGGTGCTTTGACGGCCCAAGCATTTGGCTCCTTCCTCGGTAATACAGGACCCATTTTAGTCTCTATTGGACTAGTATTCTTTGCCACTTCCACTATTTTAGGATGGAGTTATTACGGCGAGAAATGCTTCCAGTATCTATTCCCTAATCGTGTGGCTGTACTAGCATATCGTGTAGTATTTGTAGCATTTATTTATGTGGGGGCCACTGCATCACTTGATCTAGTATGGATCTTAGCGGATGTATTGAACGGATTAATGGCGATTCCAAACTTAATTGGATTGCTAGGCTTGTCCGGAGTAGTTATTATGGAAACTAAACGTTTCAAGAAGAAAATTGACGAAGAACGCGAAGAAGCTCGCAAGTAACACTTCGCAGTGCAGTTGACAGCTTACCGCTTTCATGAAATGATAGTTTTCATAAGAGGAAAGGCGGTAAGAATATGGATTTGTCTGCTAAATCACCTGAGAATGTCTCATACATGATTGAAAAGATTAAAGAAAAACTACGCATGGTAAATGTCGATGCGATGAAACCCGAAAACTTTAGTACAGAACAGTATGATGATTTGTACTATATGTACGAAATGGTTATGAAACGTGAAAATATCACGCCGAATGAAATGCAAGCAATTGCCACAGAACTTGGTTCTATGCGCAATTAAAAAAGCGACTCCACTTGGAGTCGCTTTTTTATTGCGCTGTGATCTGCGTGCCATCTTTTAAAACAAGTGGTTGAATGAGCACTTCTACTCTTCGGTTTTTACTGCGATTTTCTATCGTATCGTTCGGAACAATCGGCTTATACTCTCCATATCCTTTCGCACTGAAAAGATTCGGATCGACTTCATTGTCCGCGACAATGATTTTCAGGAACTCTACAGCACGCATAACGCTTAATTCCCAGTTAGATGAATACTCTGCATTGTTGATAGGAATGTCGTCTGTATGACCCGTAATGACCACCTGACGCGGTCTATCAAGTGTCAGCAGCTGAGAAATATCGTTCGCCAGTCTTTTATACTCAGGATTGATCGTTGATCTGCCGGATTTAAACAATACACTGTCTCGAATCGTTAACAACAAGCCTTCATTTGTCATTTCAGTATCAAATTGATTTTCTAGTTCATTCACGGCAATATACTCGTCCAAATCATCTTGCGTTTCCCCCAAGGATTGCTGATCTTCCATATAGGAGGAGTTTTCATCTTGCTCCCCTACCGAGTCATCCGGAACCGGGGTAGTGGTTGGCGCGCTCTCACTCATGATCCCACTACCACTTTCAAATATTTCACTAAATACTTTAGAGACTTCAGCAAATCGTCCCTCGTCTACTGAACTAGTAGCAAATAATACGATGAATAATGCCAGTAATAATGTCAGTAGATCGGCGTAAGGTAATAGCCAGGACTCATTAATATGTTCTATTTCATGTTTCTTTTTCTTACGCTTCTTCGCCAACTTTACCAGCTCCTTCGCTGCCATCAATAGCTAGCTTCTTCCGGTCTTCTACAGAAAGATAAGATGCCAATTTTTGTTCGATGACACGCGGTGCTTCCCCTTCCAATACGGAAAGAATTCCTTCGATTACCATGGTTCTCTGGCGGACTTCTTCTTTTGACTTACGTACAAGTTTATTGGAAAATGGATGCCATAAAACGTATCCTGTGAAAATACCAAGCAATGTCGCAATGAATGCAGCAGAAATCGCATGTCCTAACGCATCGATATTATTCATATCTTTTAGTGCGGCAATCAGACCTACAACAGCTCCTAGAACTCCAAGTGTAGGGGCATATGTACCAGCTTGTGAGAAGATTAGTGCTCCGACTGAATGCCGCTCTTGCATAGCCTCAACTTCTTCGCTTAATACATCACGAATATAGTCGGCATTCTGTCCGTCAATTGCCAAACTCAATCCATTTTTCAAAAACGGATCATCAATTTCATCTGTTTTTGCTTCCAAAGCAAGTAGCCCTTCCCGACGAGCAATATCAGCCCAAGAAGAAAATAGACGAATTAATTCTGCATCGGATGCAAGCTTTTGCTGCGTAAAAATAATTTTAAATAATTTGGGTATCTTTTTTAATTCATTCATCGGAAATGCGATGACTACAGCGGCAATCGTTCCTGCTATGATGATTAGGATCGCAGCCGGGTTAAGTAACGCATCGGGTGTAACCCCTTTTAGCGTCATTCCAATGAGGAGTGCTGCAAATCCTAATACTAAACCTATAATTGTGGACAAATCCATGTATAAAGCCTCCAAATACTGCATTCTTCTTATTATTTCGGTCATTTTATGACGTTGTTTAGGGATTACTGCCGACTATTCTTAGGCAGTCACTAGTATTTCATCCTATTTCAATTGCTTTATCGTTGCGAACTGTGATCTTCACTTGTTAGAATTGTCACAATACGTAAAAAGGAGATGTCATGATGAATCAATTTCAAGATCAACTTTCCAATTATGCCGACTTAGCTGTTAAGGTGGGTGTAAATATTCAACAGGACCAATATCTATTCATCAGCGCTTCTACAGAAAATACTTCATTTGTTCGATTGATCGTTGAAAAAGCGTATGAGGCAGGTGCACGACAAGTCTTCGTAGACTGGGCTGATGATGTAGTCACACGTCTGCGTTATGAAAAAGCACCAGCGGATTCTTTTTCCGAGTTCCCTACGTGGAAACAGATGGAACGTGAACAGCTAGCAGAAAAAGGTGCCGCTTTCATGTCAATCGTATCTCAAGACCCTGACTTATTAAACGGTATCGAATCTAGCAGAATACGCGATAATCAAAAAGCCGCTAGTACTGCTCTTAGCAAGTTCCGCCAAGCTATGCAGGCAGATAAATTCAGTTGGACAGTCATTGCTGCACCTTCAGCAGCATGGGCAGCTAAAATCTTCCCTGAACTATCTACGGAAGAACAAGTTCCTGCTCTATGGGATTCTATTATACGTGCTGTAAGGGCTGATCAGCCTGATCCAGTGCAAGCATGGAAAAAGCACAATGAAAACTTGCATGAAAAAGTAGATTATTTGAATGGTAAACATTACCGCAAACTTCAGTATACAGCTCCAGGCACTGACTTAACAATAGAATTACCAGAAAAGCACTTATGGTGTGGAGCTGGTAGTGTCAACCAAGCTGGGCATGAGTTCATGGCGAATATGCCGACCGAAGAAGTCTTTACGGCACCATTAAAAACTGGAGTGAATGGCTCTGTTACTAGCACTAAACCACTTAGCTATGCAGGAACAATCATTGATAACTTCACGATTCAATTTAAAGAAGGTAAAATCACAAACGTTACAGCTGATCAAGGCGAGGAAATACTGAAACAACTTGTCGATACGGATGGAGGCTCACAATACCTTGGCGAAGTGGCATTAGTACCGCATGACTCACCTATTTCCAATTCAAATGTGTTATTCTATAATACATTGTTCGATGAAAATGCTTCGAATCACTTGGCTATTGGAAGTGCCTATGCATTCTGTCTTGACGGTGGGAAAGAAATGGATTCCGAACAACTTCAAGCTAACGGGTTGAATCAAAGCTTGACACATGTCGACTTCATGATTGGATCTGAAAAGATGGATATTGATGGGATACTTGAAGACGGAACAGTAGAGCCTGTCTTCCGTAATGGCAATTGGGCATTCTAAATTCCGTCACTTTTCATTCAAAGTTTACAGTAGCTCTTAATTTTTTCTTGGAAATCGTGTATAATAGATAAGAGAACATAATACATTTCAGAAAGAGGGGCTTTCAAATGGCTTTAATGTATACAACAGTTATCGGTTACATGGTTGTTCTTGGACTTGCATCCTTGTTTACGATGCACTTCTTATCTGGATCAATGGACTCAAACGATTCCATTACTGTTGATCCAAAACCAGAAGGCAGAAACTAATTTGCTTTTATTCCAGTCTTAACAGACATGGATTTAATGATTAGAGTTGCCTAACAAGGCGACTCTTTTCTTTTACATACTATAAACAGTACGGGGGAGATCATAACCATGACATCATTATCCGAAATTATGATTTATAACAAAACGTTCGTCGAAGAAAAAAAGTATGAAGAGTTTTCCACTACGAAATTTCCGAATAAACGGATTGTCATCCTAACATGTATGGATACAAGATTAATCGAGCTCCTCCCTAAAGCGATGAATTTGAAAAATGGTGATGCTAAAATCATTAAGAGTGCCGGCGCAATCATCACGTCTCCCTTTGGCGGTTTGATGCGAAGTATTTTAGTGGCAGTTTATGAATTACAAGCTGATGAAATATACGTAGTTGGCCATCATGATTGTGGCATGAGCTCCATCAATACCGATCACATTATAGGCAATATGATTGAGCGCGGTGTAGATCCAAACATGTTCAAAACATTGAAGTACTCCGGAATCGATATGGAGAAATGGTTGCACGGTTTCAGTGATGTAACAGAAAGCGTGAAAAAGAGTGTGGACGCGATTCGTAATCACCCTCTCATCCCAACCGACGTAAATGTACATGGACTTGTTATCGATCCCGGAAACGGCAAGCTGGACATTATTGAAGATGGTTACAAAGTACAGGAAGTCTCTCAGTAAAATAACTTTATGAAAAATCGGCCTCTTCTACTGAAGGGTCGTTTTTTTGTGTTTTTATGATGTGGGGTGTGGTGCGGCGGTTATAGAGTGGTTGGGGCGAATGTATGAGCGGTTTGTAGACTTCATAGAGCGTTTGGCCGGCGGGATAGAGCGGATCAACATGAACTATGAGCGCTTAAACCGGATGTATGAGCGGTTGGCGGGCGTGATAGAGCGGATCAACATGAACTATGAGCGGCAACGGACACATCCACACTGCCATACCACCTCAAAAAAACTATAAAAAACCAGCATCTTCTATTCGAAGAGCCGGCTTTTCCATATAGTTATCCACTTTTCCAAAAGGGTCTTACCCTTTCAATAATCCTCTTCCACAATGGCATACATATAATGATCTTCCCACACACCATTAATAAATAGTAATTGGCGTAACAATCCCTCACGCTGAAATTGTGCTTTTTCCAACACTTTGACTGAACCTACATTACGAGGAGATACATAGGCTTCTACCCTGTGTAAATTCACTTTTTCAAACGCAAACTGATTAATGAGTGAGACCGCTTCCGTGCCGATGCCTCTTCCTGCTTGCCGCTGATCAATGGAATACCCCACAAAACCACTGGAAAACGGTAACCGTTTGATGCTGTACAATGAAATCTGACCGATGATTAAACTTGTTGCTGAATCAAAAATACCGAAATTATACTCCCGTCGATCACGCATTTGATAGAGAGATTCTCGAATTTTATCTCGTTGCATTGCTACTGTGTAATACGTATTATCGTGCCTTGGTTCAAATTCCGTCCAGTACTCCTTATTGGCAATTAGCAGCTGGGTGAATTGATACGCATCATCTTCTGTAAGTATCCGTAGGTAGCACTGCTCCCCTTCGAGTAAAATCATTTGTCCTCATCCTTTTCGAAGCATTCTGTTCTTGCCTTCTACTTTATCCAATCGATATGAATGAAATGGAGATTCAGTACCAGTTACCTGAATTCATTAGTTCTTATTATAGATTTTTTACATCTACAAGACAATAGAACGCCACATTTTCTCATTTGTAAAGGAAAATTCATACTTTTCCCCTCCATCGATCCTTATTCTCTGTATACTGTTGGTCAGGAGGATTTTATCATGCTAAGAATTATTTTGATGGTACTTTCGCTACTCATCATGATTGGAACTCATATCGCTGCAAATTTAATCCCACTTAACGGACTGACTACTTGGGAAATTGCTAATCGAGTACCGGTTCTATTCATGCCTGCAGAGTACGTTTTTTCAATTTGGATAGTGCTAGATCTATTACTTGTCAGTTGGCTATACATGTTTTTCAAAACATCAGCTAGACTTTCTTCATCCGTTGCCAATCTACGTGCAATTTCTTTCTCAGTCAGCTGCTTTTTAAATATCGCATGGCTTTTATTATGGCATTATAGTTATTATTACTGGGCCATCGTCAGCGTAATTGCTTTGTTAATTTGTTTACTCGTGCTGTATTTCAGTTACGCCAAAATAGAGGGAACGAATCGCGAACGACTTCCGATTTCCGCTTACATGGCATGGATCTTCATCGCTGTCATTGCAAATTCTAACTATGCTTTCAAATTCCACGATTGGACAGGATGGGGTTTGAGTGATCCACTATGGACAGTACTGTTCTTAACTCTGACTGCAGCGATCGCTCTACATTTTATGTATCATTACCACGACTCTATGTTTAATTTAATTATCATTTGGTCTTTCATCGGTATTGCAATAAAAAATGGAACTGATGAACTATTTGTTTCAACAGCCGCTTTATTTCTTTCCGCAGTTATCGGTTTTATACTATTTATGGGGCAGCGTTTTTCAAAGCCTACCCAATTATAACACGGTGCCAATTGGGCAACCGTGTTTTTTTTATGATTATACCGTAAACTAGGGTATAGGTTAGAGTATGGACTATCATGCTAGAGAGTGGAGGTTACGCTATGTCAAATTCAAAATTATTGTCTTCACTTAGTTATTTCAGTGTATTTTTCGCTCCCCTTCTATTGCCGATCATCATTTACTTCGTTGCAGATGAATTCGAAGTTCGTCGCCATGCAAAAAAGGCACTCATTTCACATATCGTCCCTATGGCATTACTAATTGCTGGGTTTATCATCATGTCCTTTTCGATATTTTCCTTTAATGTCGATACCATTACCAATACAAACAGCAATATGATGTTCTGGGGATTCGTTCCTATGCTATTCATCATTCTATATAGTTTATTGTTTGTAAGCGTCTTGATTTGGAATGTGTATCAAGGTGTAAAAGTCTTGAAGTAAGTAATGGAAAGAACAAGCTAATCATTAAAAAAACATCGATAAAGTATGATATAGTAGAATTGAATAAATTGTACGGAAGAAAGGACTTGTGAACATGATTGTAAAAAATGATGAAGAATTAGCGGGGTTACGGGCAATAGGTAAAATTGTTGCGGAGATTCGTGAAACGTTGAAAGATGCTACAGTACCTGGCATCACAACGAAAGAACTTGATGATATGGCAGGTCGTCTGTTCACTGAAAAAGGTGCAGTTTCTGCTCCTATCGACCAGTATGACTTCCCGGGCTATACATGTATCAGCGTCAACCATCAGGTAGCGCATGGCATTCCAGGAAGCTACGAGATAAAAGACGGTGATCTCGTGAATATAGATGTTTCTGGATCAGCTGGCGGCTATTTTGCAGACACTGGGATTTCATTCGTGGCAGGTACACCTGATGAGAAAAAGCAGAAATTATGCGACGTAGCAAAGTCAGCTTTGGACCGCGCGTTATTGAAAGTAAAAGCAGGTTCTAGTCTGAATCAAATCGGTAAAGCTGTAGAGCGTGAAGCAAAAGATAATGGCTTACATGTGATCAAAAACTTAACCGGTCATGGAATTGGTACGGCCCTTCACGAAGAGCCTCAACATGTTCTGAATTATTATGACCCTTGGGATAAAACGTTATTGAAGGATGGTATGGTTCTGGCAGTGGAGCCATTCATTTCACAAACGGCTGAGCAAGTGGTTGAACTAGATGACGGTTGGACTTTTGTAACGCCTGATAAATCGCTCGTTGCACAGATTGAGCATACGATAGTCGTGACGAAGGGTCAGCCTATTATTTTGACTCAGCTTGATTGATGATAGAAATGAGTATGTATGGATGTTTCCGTGCATGCTCATTTTTTATACTTACAGAGCGTGTAGAGATCTAACCTGCTATAGTAAAAGAAAAACTGAAGGCCACCTCCCTGATAAGAGAGTAGTCTTCAGTCTTTTTGCATCGTCGTTTGGATGATACTTTTTTGTTATTTCTTTTTCTTAACTTTTGGCTTTGATTTCTTTGGTGCTGCTTTTTTCATGTCGTCGACTGTCTTGGAATTTCCTTCGATCAGTTGTCCATTGTACCAAACTTTTTGGACTGTTTTGATACCCTTGGAAACTTTACGGTAGTCGCGTTCTTCTGGGTAGGATAGAAGTGTGAGGACTTCTCCGTCTGCTCCTGCACGGCCTGTTCTTCCTGATCTATGCACGTATTGTTCGGCTGTATGAGGTACGTCGACATGGATGACGTGCGTTAGTCCTTCGATGTCCAGTCCTCGTGCCGCTAAGTCTGTAGCGATAAGGATGCGAATAGTACCTTTTCTGAAGTCTTCCAATGTTTTCTGACGGTCAAGTTTTTTCATGTCAGAATAAAGGACTGCGATCGGTGCATCATTGTAGAGTAGTTTTAGTTCTTTCATGCGTAATTGATCCACATTATTCATGAATGTTAGCGCCCGTACGCCTGATAATGCAGAAATCCCTCGTAGTATGTCCGTCTTTCTGCGCTCATCTACTTTTACGTATGAATGAACCACTTGACCACTATTTGGAATTTCATCTGAATTGACTTGCAGTCGGATTGGATCTTTCATCAGCTGCTTGGCAACGAGTTCGATTTCATCCGTAATTGTAGCCGACACAACCGCTAACTGACGTTCAGGGTTTGCTGCTTCAATCAAGCTTTTTACCAGTACGCGATATTCGCGCGACAAAAGCTGATCCCCTTCGTCAATGACTAAGTATTGAATATCATACATTTTTAGTTTTCTTTCTCTTACTAGTTCATTTAATCTTCCTGGTGTGCCGACTACGATCGTCGGTTTTTTCTTTAGCTTTTCGACTTGACGTTGCATGTTTGCACCGCCAATTAGCTGAGTTACCGTTACGGAAGTTCCTTCAACCAATTCACGTATCACATTAACGATTTGCATGGATAACTCTTGTGATGGTGTAATTATTAACGCTTGTGTCTTCGGTAGATTGCCGTCGACCATTTGAATCACAGGTAATGCGTAGGCTAGTGTTTTACCTGTCCCTGTTGGTGATTCAGCTACTATGTCTTTACCAGACAACATCTCGGGTATCATTTGAGACTGAATCGGCATAGGCTGTTTAAATTTCCATTTTGTGCGTAAAGATTCATTCAGCTCGTCTAAAAAATTCATTCGGTTCACTCTTTTCTGTAGTTGAGGACTTCAACCGGTTATTTTTTTTGAAGCTTCTTTTTCAACTTCTGAATTTTAGGCACTACTTTCACAAACATGTTATAAATAAACGGTTTGTACACTTTATCAATTTCACCGATAAATTCTGTCACTCCGTCTACCTGACAAAAACTGTTTTTAAAATTATATAATCCATCTTGCTCACTGTCGAGTACGAATACTCCACCAAGATCATACTGTTCTGCACCTATCTCCAATCCCCACTTCATCATTTCATAGTTCATTAAATAACTAGGATTTAGATTACGCTTCGTGTTGGAGCTACCCGCATATAAGTAATATAATTTTCCGTTATAGTTAATAGTTACAGCACCAGCTAAATAGTCGTCTTCGTGCTTGGCTATATAGATACGTAAATCATCGAATGCTTCTCGCATTTTAACGAAATAATCATATGAACGAATAGAAATTTGATTTCGAACAGACATTTCTTCATGGATTTCAAAGAATTTCTTTAAATATTCATCACTGCGTGAATAAGATACCTCCACACCTTTACGTGCTGAACTTCGGATTTTACTTCTCGTTCTGCTACGGAACTTAAGCATCAAAGAATCTTCATCTTCGTCCGTCAATTTAACAATCATATTATAGCGAGGCTGGATTAAATCTTCTTTACCAGCGCCTTCGTTACGTACCATATAACCTGCATCACGATATAACTTGTCCAATTCATCTGTATATAGCTGTTCAGGATCCATTTTTAATGCAAAGGCTTTATGTTTTTTCACAAGCACTTCTGCCTCTTGAATCAATTCTTCAACCAGCTTCTGATCATGTAAATCGCAAATAGGTCCACGTGGTGCATATAGTAATGAAAAACCGCCTGGTACCTTACGTATCAATAAGGACATAGCGGCTACAATTTCTCCGTCCCGTTCTACATATACTTGCTCGTTACCCCAGTCATCTTTTACATGCGCCCAATTGGGATCTTGTGTAATCGAACGAAACGGAGAATTTCTCATAAACGTTTCATATCTTTCAACATCTTTTGCATTACTTTTATCTAAAATCGGCACTGCTCGAACACTCCTTACGTTACTATAGCTCCATACAATTTCCGTTTTAAACTTTTGAAAATCTTTAAGAACCGTATAGCCACAGCTCTATTAAGTGTATCCTACTGCATTTTTCAAGTCAAGAATCGAAGGGTATACACCTGCCATTTAACAACGAAGCTTGAAAATTAAGTAATATATTACTATTAAATGAGACAAACTATTTCGTTATCAATCGGAATAGCCTATACTATAAAAAGGGTAGAAAGGTTCACATAAAAATGCAAAAGGGGGATTACATATTGAAAGGTTCAGTACGCAACAAATTGATAGCGCTTGCAGCACTAGTTATTTTAATTCCATTAGTAGCTGTTGGTGTCGTCAATTACTTTGTGGCGAAGCAAGAGCTTGAGACTGTCGGGGAAATGGGATTACAGAACGGGACATACGCTGTCCTAGATTTGATCGATGAGCTCAATGTTCAAGTAGAGAACGGGACAATTAGTTTAGAAGATGCCCAAGAACGGGCTAAAGAAAAAATCATGGGACCTATGGCCACAGATGGTACTAGATCTTTAGACAATCCAGCGAAATACGGGGAGAACTTCTACTTTTATGTAGTGGATGACGAAGGCACTTTGCTAGTACATCCACAGAAAGAAGGAGAAAGTCTCTATGAAACCAAAACAAAAGATGGACGTTACTTCATTCGTGAAGTAATTTCAGAAGCTAAAAACGGAGGCGGTTATGTACAATATGACTGGCCGCTACCAAGTAACTTGAATGTAGAAGCACCAAAAATCACGTACGGCTTAGAAGATCCTAAATGGGGATGGATCGTAGTGGCCGGAACCTATTTAGTAGACTTTAATGCTGGAGCAAAAAATGTTTTATGGTACACCTTAATTTCAGTAATTATTTCTATAATTGTAGGAGTTACATTATTTTCGATTTTCTCAGGACGTCTGACATCATACATTAAAAATATCCGCCTCATTACAGCTGAAATTGCGCAAGGTCAATTGTCAGGTGAAGATATTCCAATCCGTTCACGTGATGAGCTTGGCCATTTAGCTGAAAATGTGAATACGATGAAAAATAATCTGAATGAGATGGTCGGTCACACAAGACTTTCTTCAGACCGCATGCGAACATCATCCGAAACACTGAGCGCAATCACGGAAGAAGCAACAGCATCTGCTGACGAGATCCACAGCGCTATTGCTGAGGTATCTTCAGGGGCTGTATTGCAATCAGAAGAAGCAGATATTGCGATCACAAAAGTGGGGCAATTATCTACACTGATTTCCAACGCAGCAGCGCAATACGAAAACGTTGTGACGGAGATGCGCAGCATGAACGATCTACAGAGTTCTGGTATGCAAAAGGCCGAGAATTTAGAAGAAAACTCTCAGAATTTCAACATCGTCATTAACGATTTACAAGGTAACTTCTCACAACTTGTATCTAGAATGAATGAGATACAAGCCATCGTCCAAACGATTTCATCGATTTCAGAGCAAACGAATTTACTTGCATTAAACGCTAGTATTGAAGCTGCTCGCGCAGGGGAACATGGTAAAGGATTCGCTGTAGTAGCCAACGAAGTACGTCATTTATCTGAAGACACGAACGAGGCAACTACGAGAGTTCGCGACCTCCTCGTGCATATTCGAAAAGATACGACGACTGCTGAAAACCAAATGAAACACACATTAGAATTGACGAGTAATCAAGAAGGCACCATTATGGAAACTAAACATGCTTTCGAACAACTATCCGATTCCATTCTCAACATCACATCACTGTTGAAAACTATGGAAAATGATATGAACAGTATGGATGAAAATCGACAACACGTTGTTCAGGCAATTGATCAAATTGCCGCTGTCGCGACTGAATCCGCAGCAGCTACCGAACAAGTCAATGCATCTATTGATGAACAAAAAGCTGCGATTAGCACGATTATGCATGCTTCTCTCGACCTTCATACAGAAGCGGAGAATATGCACGACTTAGTAGACCGATTCAGCTAATAACTTAATAAGAATAAAATATCCCTGCGCAGATGCGCAGGGATTAGTTTATTCTTCAACAGCGTTTTTATACTTCTTGTAGTAGTTTATTTGACGCATAAGTAAATACAACTTACGCTTCATATGCTTATCTTTATTGTAAAATAAAGGATTTCCGTACTTTCCTGCTTTGATCAGAGATCGAATCTCCTTTTCCATAGGCGGATTATCAACAAACTTTTTCAATACCGCTTTCGGTACGACAGTGAATAGGAAATGGTCATCTAGATATGTTAACGGCTTTTCCTTACCGTATACTAAGTCATCGACCAAATACTTCGCCATATTCTCACCGCACTGTGTAATGTAATAACTTGAACGTCCTTGACGGATATTCACTTCAAACGCTTTGAATTTACCATCGCGTTCATCGTATTTCAAATCGAAGTTTCCGTAACCGACATAGCCAATTGCTTCAAGGAAGTTGGCTAGTTTTGTCATAATTTCTTTATCATACCGCGTAATCAGCGCTGTATAGTTTCCGATGGCAGTCATCGCACGTTCTTGTAATACCACCTGCGCCAATGTGATTAACTGTGCTTTACCATGCTGATCTGCATAATATACAGCATCCCACATATACGTATCATCACCAGGAATGAAATCTTGGATGATCAGATCTTCTGTATATCCACTTGCTTTTACCATTTGAATAATTCGATTGATTTCCTCATATGTATCGACCTTATAGATCTTCTGCAACCCTTCAAACGGATGGCGATAGTATTGAACTCCGTCGCTCGGCTTGATGATGACCGGGAACAGTACTTCTTCCGTAAATGGTTCATCGGATAAACATGAATGAAAGTATGTAGAAGGTGTATCTATCCCATGTTCAGCACATAATTCATAGAAATTCTTCTTAATATACACGGCATTCATAATTTCTTCATTGATATAATTGAACAAGAAATCTTCTTGCAAAGCTTCTCGTTGCTCAATAATCAGACGGACATATAAATCGTCTGTACCGACAAGCACTAATTTTTGATCAGCTGTTCTATATTTTTTAGCAATTTCACGTAAAAACTGGACGAATATTTCCGGATCATGCAAACCTGGATTTAATTCTTGGATATCTGTAATCGTACTATAGCTTGTGAACGGCAATGGTTCTCTACCTACAATTACAGGTTTAATGCCATATTCTTCATGAAATGAAATCGCCATATTATAGGCGTTAATATTAGTTCCGACAATAATCGGGATAAAAGAATGCTTACTCATATATTCCTCCAACAGACGTTTTTCCATTTAGTGTAGTTGCACCGAATTCGTAAGTCAAGAATGGACGTTTTCCACTAACCATACGTTTTATAAACTTCATCATGCGTAGTATATAATTCCCAAGGATAAACTCGTGGAGCTTCCGAAGTAAATTGTAGCTTTTCCTTTGTTGTCGGATGTTCGAACTTCAACTTGTGTGCCCATAACGCAATCTGTTCGCCACGTTTATTCATTGAACTACCATATTTCTGATCACCATAGAGCGGGAGGCCTTCTGTTGCCATTTGTACCCGAATCTGGTGTGATCGTCCTGTATGTAGACGTACACTTACTAAGCTTTGATCAATTTTACTGTCAAGTACTTGATAATCCAAACTGGCCACCTTCCCCTCCGGATGATTCGGCTTCACACTGTACACTTGATTTTTTTGACGATTCTTGTATAAATAATGCTGAAGAGTAGATTGTTTTTTCCGAGGCACACCACGGAGAACTGCTAAATATTTACGTTCAATGATACCGCGACGAAGCTGATCGGATAGACGGGATGCCGCTTTGGAAGTTTTAGCAAATACCATTACGCCGCCAACGGGACGATCAAGACGATGTACTAAGCCAAGATATACCTTTCCCGGCTTTTGATAACGTCTCTTAATATCTTGCTTTAAAATAGTTAATACGTCCAAGTCCCCGCTCTCATCTTTTTGCACCGGTACATTGACCGGTTTTTCAACGACTAAGAGATGGTTATCTTCATATAATATAGGGATCTTCATTTTATGGATTCCTCTTTTTTTATTAAATCCAATAATGCCTGACAACCTTCGAGCACCAAGTCGTATGTTTCTTGGAAATCACCAGTGAAGTACGGGTCTGGAACGTCTTTTTGATGACTAGTCAAATCCAAAAAACGAAGCACACGTTGATGATTATGATCACCAAATATGTTATGAATATTTCGGATGTTTTCTGCATCCATTCCGATAATATAATCAAATTCCTCCGCATCTTTCACGTTCAATTGACGTCCGGCCATCCCTTCTGCCGAAACTTGAAATTCTGCCAGTTTGGACAGCGTTCCTTCATGGGGCGCTTTCCCGACATGCCAATCACTTGTTCCTGCGGAGTCTACTTCGATGCGCCCTTGCAATCGTTCATCATGAATCATCTTACGAAATACTCCTTCGGCCATAGGTGAGCGACAAATATTCCCCAGACAAACGAACAATACACGTATCATACAACTCTCTCCCTTTACTAGTATATTTCTACTCTAGTATACATCATTCGATAAGTTCCTTCATTCTATGTATAATAATTGGCGATAATTCCAATCTTCCTGAAGTACAACTCCTACTCAAGAGAATTAAGTCGTAGTTTATATTTATTAGTATTTCATGCTACAATAGGACTTAAATACCAATAGACAGGGCATGATATAGAAAAAGGAGGTCTACCCAATGCAGATTGTTTTTGAAGCAACCTGGGAAGCTACTTTATCGGACAAACAAAAACAGGCTTTTATTCTTCAATATGAAACTAATAGATCAGTACATGAAGAATTTACAGCTACACCTATACTGTTAAAACGAAAACGCAATGGAGGATTAGTCGCCACTGTATTCTTGCAAAATAATCGTGATGAATTATTATCTATTCGTGAGGCTATAGTATGTGTAGTGAATGAACGCAGAGATATAGTAGCTGAGGAGACTTTTTCATTGTCCCTCGATATTCCACCTTTTACCGCAACACCATGGTCTTTCATCTTCTTACCTACTTATGTACATTCTATTGAAGAACCTACTGACGGATGGAAAGTCATCATAAAGTAATATAAAAAACAGCTGCTCCATTTATGGAACAGCTGTTTTTTCATGCTAATTCAACATTATGATGAACTTGTTGTACATCTTCTAAATCATCAAGCGCATCAATCATTTTTTCAAACTGCTCCTGCGTTTCTTCATCTAATGAGATTTCATTCTGAGCAATCATGGACAACTCGGCTACGGTAAAGTCCGTAACGCCTGCTTGACGGAATGCCTCTTGTACTTCATGGAAATGGGTAGGGTCAGCGTAAACTACTACTTGCCCATCTTCCTCCTCAATATCATTTACATCGACATCCGCTTCCATCAATAACTCTAATACTTCATCTTCCGTTTTGCCTTCAACACCGATAATAGCAGCAGGATCAAACATGTAAGCTACAGAACCACTCACCCCCATGTTGCCTCCATTTTTACCGAATGCCGCACGTACTTCGGAAACCGTGCGATTGACGTTATTTGTCAATGCGTCCACGATGACCATAGAGCCGTTCGGACCAAATCCTTCATAACGAAGTTCGTCGAAGTTTTCCTCACCGCCACCTTTTGCCTTTTCGATTGCACGGTCGATGATCGCTTTCGGTATGCTGTATGTTTTTGCACGCTCGAGTACGAATTTCAGTGCTTGGTTGGATTCAGGACTTGGATCCCCTGATTTTGCTGCTACATATATTTCACGGCCAAACTTTGCATAGATTCTACTTGTGTTCGCATCTTTAGACGCTTTCTTTTCTTTAATGTTATTCCATTTACGGCCCATTGGGTGCACACTCTTTCCTTTAGTTATAATGATTTACTACTACTATTTAGTATACCAATTGCATTTTGACATGAAAAGTAAAAAGAAAAATGTTGTGAGATAAATAGAGATGAAACGGTACTGTTGTCCTACGTTTTATTCGCTTGGGGCAACAGTATGTTACCCGATTGTGAAACGCGTTTGATGGGAACACTAGGCGGCTGCGGGTCTTTGGCACTTTTCGCCGGGGCCGTTGCTCGACTGGTTGTCGGGGACTGAAGTTAGTAAGTATCTGCTTTCTGGACCCGCGCAGGCACGTGGGGGATTGCCTACAGCCAGGAGCCAGCTGGCGATAGAGCTGCCAGTTGTCTCATGGCCATGGCCTACCCCGCAGTTGTGCCTGCGCTGCTGAGTGGTATTTATTTAGGTTGTGGTTCTAAGAATGATAATTAGTGTACCTTCCCCCACCTAGAAATGCATTTGGCGGAAAGACTATGCGGCTGCGGGTCTTTTTCACTTTTGGTTGGGGGCCTGGCTCGACTGGTTGTTGAGGACGGAAGTTAGTGAGTGTCTGCTTTCTGGACCCGCGTAGGCACGTGGGGGATTGCCTACAGCCAGGAGCCAGCTGGCAAAGTGCCGCCAGTTGTCTCATGGCCACGGCCTACCCCGCAGTTGTGCCTGCGCTGCTGAGTGGTATTTATTTAGGTTGTGGTTCTAAGAGGAGGAAGATCTGCGACTTGGTAAACTGATTTTGTGCTATTTGAAAAAGAAATATATGAACTGCCCTACACCCACTCCAACAAAGGCGCCTGCTGTGGTAGGCGTAGCGAGGAGACAAAGACAGACGCACTTCCTGTCTCTGGCTCCTCGCGAAAGCCATCCACCAGCGCGGAAGTGGCGACAATGGACTTGCCACTTACATTGCCAGCTAAACCACAACCTCCCGATCAAACAAGAAAAAGCACGTGCTAGAACCACAACCCAACGCCGCTTATTACGCACCCTTTACAGAAATATAATCTGATAGCACTTTCACGACTAAAACACCTACCTGAACTGCCCTAACCGCATTCCAACGAAGGCGCCTGCTGTGGTAGGCGTAGCGAGGAGACAAAGACAGGCGCACTTCCTGTCTATGGCTCCTCGCGAAAGCCATCCACCAGCGCCGTAGTGGCGACAATGGACTCGCCACTTACATTGCCAGCTAAACCACAACCTCCCGATCAAACAAGAAAAAGAAAAAGCACGTGCTAGAACCACAACCCAACGCCGCTTATTACGCACCCTTTACAGAAACCTAATCCGATAGCACTTTCACGACTAAAAACACCTACCTGAACTGCCCTAACCGCATTCCAACGAAGGCGCCTGCTATGGTAGGCGTAGCGAGGAGACAAAGACAGGCGCACTTCCTGTCTATGGCTCCTCGCAAAAGCCATCCACCAGCGCCGAAGTGGGGACAATGAATTCGCCACTTACACTGCCAGCTAAACCACAACCTCCCGATTAAACAGCAAAAAGAAAAAGCACGTGCAAGCACCACAACCCCCATGCCGCATATTACGCACCCTTATCAGAAACATAATCCAACTAACAAACCGCCATTATTTACACGTATAAAAATTCAATCCCTACTATTCTAATTTGCATTGACTATTTTTAATTGTCTGTTAAACTGTTAATAATATAACAGTTAACGGGGGGATGGAATGATCACATTTGAATCGTGGAAAGATGCGCCGGTCTTATCAGAGTTTCCGGCAGACTCCGAGACAAAAGGAGCTTCTGAAGTACTGCAATGGGCTTATGATCACTATGGAGAAAAGCTAGTCTATGCTTGTAGCTTTGGTATCGAAGGAATTGTATTGATCGAACTGATTTCACGCGTGAAACCCGATGCCAAGATTGTTTTTTTAGACACCAATTATCATTTTAAAGAGACATATGACACGATAGAAAAAGTGAAGAAGCGTTATCCTCAGCTTCAAATTCATTTGCAACAGCCTGGATTGACTATTGAAGAACAGACAGATCAATATGGCCTTGATCTCTGGAAAAACAATCCAAACCAATGCTGTGATTTGCGTAAGATTAAACCATTAGAGGAAGCGATTGCCCCTTCCACTGCTTGGATATCAGGATTAAGACGTGAACAATCTGAAACGAGAAAATCTACCGAGTACTTGAATTTAGATAACCGTTTTAAAAAGATTAAAGTGTGTCCGCTTATTCATTGGACATGGAAAGATGTTTGGCGTTTCGCCCACACACATGAACTGGATTATAATATACTTCATGATCAAGGATACCCGAGTATTGGGTGCGCAAACTGTACAAAACCAGCGTTTACTGAAGAAGATATGCGCTCTGGACGCTGGACTGGTAGCGGCAAGACAGAATGCGGACTGCACACGTAAATTTTTTTAGTCTCAAAACCTAGTATTTCTATATGACTTATTAAAATGAAAAGGATAGGTGTTCAAATAATGACAACAATACAACCACATGGCGGTAATTTAGTTAATTTATACGATCCCACTCTCTCCATTGAGGGACTGCATAAAACAGTTTCAATTGATGCTACATCAGTAAGTGATTTGGAATTAATCGCAACGGGTGCATACAGCCCGTTAACTGGTTTTTTAACTTCTAAAGATTATCATGCAGTTGTCAATGATATTCGTTTAGCAGACGGTACAATATGGAGTTTGCCGATCACACTACCCGTTAAAGATAGTTCGGCTTACTCCGTAGGCGATACGATTCTACTCGATTATCAAGGCGATATTTACGGCACACTTGAAATTACGGATATCTTCGAACCTGATCAACAAATCGAAGCTGAGAAAGTTTATAAGACAGCTGACCGTGCACATCCAGGTGTTGCCAAGTTACTCGATCGCGGCCATATCTATCTTGGTGGACCGATCAAACTGATCAGAAGAATAGAACAGAAAGATTTCGCTGAATTTTATTTTGATCCTTCTGAAACTCGTCAAGCATTCGAAAATAATGGCTGGAAGACGATCGTCGGATTCCAAACGCGTAATCCTGTGCATCGTGCACATGAGTATATTCAAAAAACTGCACTTGAGATTGTTGATGCCCTTTTACTCAACCCGCTAGTTGGCGAAACAAAGTCTGATGATATTCCCGCTGATGTACGGATGGAGAGTTATCAAGTATTACTCCGTGACTACTACCCTGAAGATCGTGTGAAGTTGGCTGTCTTCCCTGCTGCAATGCGTTATGCAGGACCACGTGAAGCCATCTTTCATGCCCTTGTACGTAAAAATTATGGTTGTACACACTTTATCGTCGGCCGTGACCATGCAGGTGTTGGAGATTATTATGGCACGTACGAAGCACAAGAAATCTTCTCGAACTTTACAGCGGAAGAAATCGGCATCACATTACTGTTCTTTGAACATAGTTTCTTCTGTAAAGCTTGTGGCAATATGGCAACGCCTAAAACTTGCCCGCACTCTAGTGAGGACCATGTCATCCTTTCGGGAACTAAGGTACGTGAGATGTTGAAAAACGGCATCTTGCCTCCACCAGAATTCAGTCGTAAAGAAGTGGTTGATGTATTGATTAATGGATTACAAGAAAAAGAACTAGCGAAGTGAGGGGAAACGATATGGCAAAGAACATTGTATGGCATGAACAATTAATATCGAAAGAAGAACAACGTAAAAAAAATAAACATCATAGCGCAGTACTCTACTTCACTGGACTATCCGGTTCAGGTAAATCCACGATTGCCAATGCAGCCGCCCGTCGGTTGCACGATCTTGGCGCTAACACCTATGTACTTGACGGCGATAATGTCCGTCATGGCTTAAATAAGGACCTCGGCTTCTCTGATGAAGCACGCAAAGAAAATATTCGTCGCATTGGCGAAGTTTCGAAATTATTCATTGACAGTGGTCAGCTCGTATTCACGGCATTTATCTCCCCTTTCCAAGAAGACCGAGACAGCGTCAGACGTTTGGTGGAAGAGGATGAATTTGTTGAAGTATATATCAGTTGCCCTCTTGATGCATGTGAAGAACGTGATCCAAAGGGATTATATGAAAAAGCACGTGCCGGTGTCATTCCTGAATTTACCGGGATTTCATCGCCTTATGAGGCTCCAGAAAAACCTGAACTTACATTAAAAACGGATCAATATACTGTGGAAGAGTGTGTCGAGCAATTAATCGGCTACTTGCGTGATAAAAAATGGATTAATTAAGGAGTGAGTGGAATGGGTAAAGTTTGGCTAGTCGGAGCGGGTCCTGGAGATCCTGATTTATTGACCGTCAAAGCGGTGAAAGCTATACAGCAAGCGGATGTAATTCTTTATGACAGACTGATCAATCAAGAAATTTTAACTTATGCGAAGCCTGATGCGGAATTGATTTTTGTAGGCAAGCTTCCGAAGCATCATTTCGTCCAGCAGGATATGATCAATTTCTTATTGGTTAAACATGCGAAGCAAGGTAAACAAGTCGTACGTCTGAAAGGCGGCGACCCATTTATATTCGGTCGTGGCGGTGAAGAAGCAGCGTTTGTGGTGAAGCATCACATCCCATTCGAAGTGATCCCGGGCATTACGTCCGGAATCGCAGCTCCTGCCTATGCAGGTATTCCCGTTACTCACCGTGATTACAGTGCATCATTTGCAATCGTCACGGGCCATCGTAAGGAAGGTGCCGAAGAGGCTGAGAAATGGCAGGCCCTCGCCAAAGGAATTGATACACTGGCAATTTACATGGGTGTCAGCAATCTTCCCTATATCCAGAAACAATTAATTCAACACGGCAAAGATCCCAACACACCCGTTGCATTCATTCATTGGGGTACTACAGAGACACAGCGCACAGTTACTGCAACACTTTCCACCATGACAGACACGGCACGTCTTGAAGAAGTCAAAAACCCTAGCATGATTGTTATTGGTGAAGTGGTCCGCATGCGTGATGAATTGCAATGGTTCGAGGAATCGAGCGAAGAACGTCGTTTGCATGAGACGATGGTATGAGAGCGATTCTATATATTTGCCATGGTAGCCGCGTAAAGAAAGGACAGCAGGCTGCTTTGGCCTTCATTGAGAAGACGATGGAAACCGAAGCGGCCCCTATTCAAGAAGCGTGTTTCCTTGAACTCGCTGATCCGTCTATCGCAGTAGGTGTCGCACGCTGTATAGAACGGGGTGCAACAGAAATTATTGCTATCCCCTTTCTATTATTGCGTGCGGGCCACGCCAACGTGGACATTCCTACAGAACTACAAGACGTCATGATGAATTACCCTGATATTCCTGTTTACTATGGTGATCCGATTGGCGTGGATGAACGTATGGTTGATGTGCTAATCGAACGATTGCATGAAACGACAGAAGTAATCCCTAACGATGCATCCATTTTATTAATTGGAAGAGGCAGCAGTGACCCTGCTACTAAAGAAGATTTTGCGAAAATCAAAAGAATATTCCAAGAGAAAACCATGCTTCAAAATGTTCATGTCGGCTATCTAGCAGCTTGCGAGCCTTTTTATGAAAATGAACTTGAACGGCTACTAGAACACCAACCTAAAAATCTGTATATTTTACCGTATTTATTATTCACCGGTATTTTAATGAAATCAATTGAACGAACACTAAAGAAAACCAAAACAACAACCGCTATTCATCTCTGCCCCGAACTAGGCTATGATCCAGTGATTCATGCGATTCTGAATGAAAGGGCTAATGAAGCAGCAGAAAGGAAACGTGATCTCTATGTTCCCTATCATGCTTGAAAACATGGATAGATCAAATATTTTCTTAGTCGGTGGCGGGCACGTCGCATATCACAAAGTACTCAATTTGCATCGATTTGGGATTCATCCCACCATTATCAGCCCAGAGTTTCATCCGTCTTTTGCAGACCTTGAACAGCAAGGGAAGGTTACACTCATCACGAAAGAAGCAGAATGGGAAGATGTTGCGAACGCTTTTCTTACCCTGCTCGTAACAGATAACGAAGCGGTGAATGATCACCTTGCCAAGCAATTGAAAGATGCAGGAAAACTAGTCGTTCACGCTTCCAATCCGTCTTTAGGCACTGCACAGATTCCCGCTGTTACTACACGTGGTAAACTGATCATCAGTGTATCAACAAGTGGCTCAAGTCCTTCATTGGCCAAAAAGATCCGTGACGAAATTGCTGAAACCTATGATGAACGATATGAGGAGTATCTGGATTTCCTCGCTACTGTTAGACATTATGTGAAGCAGTATGTAGCGGATCGTGCAGAGCGCAGAGCATGGCTGAAAGAAGCTATCGAGCCTATTTATCTCCATAACACAGAAGAGCGTCAAACATTTCTGAACGAACTACAGCAAACCTCTCCTTCAGAACAGCTCGTTAATTAAAAATGAAATAAAAAAGATCCATAATTCACTTACGAATTATGAATCTTTTTATATAGTTTTCGATCGATTACTTGTTCATGTAAGATTTAATTTCTTCTTCAGACATAGAAGAATCACATTTAACGTTTACTGTGTCTCCATTTGTGTAGATGAAACCAGGTACTGTTGGAATGTCGTACTCATTACGGAAGGCAGAAACACCTTTCATATCAGCGTTTTCAATACTGTTAACGTAATAGATGTGGGTATCCGTTTCTTTGGCTACTTTGTTGAGTTTCTCAACGAAGATTTGGCAGTAAGGACATACGGATTTACCGACGTAGATTACAGCCTCGCCGTTCCCTTTTACTAGTTCGTCTGCTCTTGCTGAATCAATTTTATCAAAACTAGCTATATTTTCTTCATAACTCATTTATGATCAATCTCCTTTCTTTGTTAGTAGTAGTATACCGCATTGTATAGCGACTCAAACAAATCTGCTTATGGGTTCTACGTCCACATACTTTTTCAAGGAACTTTTTACACTATCTAATCAAACGGATAGGTGTGGACGATATTCCCCATCCATCCTGTCGTCATTATAGCCTGTGTTATCGAAGACTCAATCAAGCCTAATTCATTTACTTGAACAGTCCTGTTGTTTTCCAAAACCGTTTAAGATATAGCTTGTACCTACTACTATATTCATAAACAGATATGTCGTCATGCACTGGAATGGCCATCAAGCCTGTAGCTACGTAATCATCTCCTTGTCATGGATGATCCAGTGTCACATGCCCAACTCTTACTCCTTTTACATCCGCGATACAATGTTTGATACCCGTTGGAATACGATCAATGATAATCCCCCTATCTCTAACTTTCTTAGATTCATGGAAGTTCATATTATTCACTCCAAGTTAAAATTATATTTAAGTAAGGGTTTAGTTTTAAATTGTTTTTCTCTGTTTTAACAAAATAAAAAAAGGCAGCAAAGTTCTACTACCTTTTCAAACTTGATTAATGACCTAAATAAGCTTTCTTAATCGTATCATCTTGCAATAATTCTTTAGCAGTACCAGAAGCAACTACTTTCCCATTTTCAAGTACATACCCACGATCTGCTACTTTTAAGGCTTGTCGCGCATTTTGTTCAACAAGTAATACAGTCGTACCTGCTTCATTAATCTCTTTAATAATTTTAAATATATCAGCAACGATTATCGGTGCTAGACCCATTGAAGGTTCATCTAGTAAAAGAAGCTTTGGTCTAGACATAATCACTCTGGCAATCGCTAACATTTGTTGTTGTCCACCTGAAAGTGTACCACCGTATTGCTCTTTTCTTTCTCTTAGAATCGGAAAGCGGTCCATCACCTTTTCGATATCCGCGCCAACTTCTGAATCGCTTCGGTGATATGCACCCATTTCCAAGTTTTCTAAAACAGTCATTGTTGCCAAAATACCTCTACCTTCTGGAACAAGTGCTAAACCATTTCTTAAAAGCTGGTCTGGTCGACGGCCTGTAACATCTTTCCCTAAATAATGGATTGTACCTTCTTTAGGTTTTAAAAGCCCTGCGATGGTATTCATCATCGTCGTCTTGCCCGCACCATTGGCACCTAAAATCGTTACGATTGTCCCTTCTTCTACAGCTATATCTATGCTTTTTAACGCTTGAATTTTACCATAAAAGGTACTGATATTATCTAGTTTAAGCAAGCTCATCTTCCTCCTCAACCCCGAGGTAGGCTTCAATTACTTCTTTATTGTTTTGAATACTGCTCGGTGTACCTTCTGCAATTTTTTTACCAAAGTTCAAAACGATAATTCTATTACAAACACGCATCACTAGTGGCATATCATGTTCGATCAGTAGCACTGTAATATCTAATGTTTGGATTTTTTTAATTAAATTAAATAAATCATTCGTTTCTTTTTCATTCATACCAGCTGCTGGTTCATCAAGAAGAATTAACTTTGGTCTACTCGCTAAAGCTCTTGCGATTTCTAATCTTCGCTGCGCACCGTATGAAAGGTTTTTTGCAATTGTTTCCTTGTCATCCGCTAAGCCAACAACTTCTAGTATCTCATCTGAAGTCGCCAAGACTCTAGCTTCTTCTGCTTTTTGAGCTTTCGTACGAAAAACACTTTGCATCACATTAGTCTTTAGTCTGCAATGATTACCTACCATAACGTTTTCACGTACTGTTAAGTCAGAAAACAGACGGATATTTTGAAATGTACGGCAGATACCTTTTTCTGTGATTTGATGAGGCTTCAGATTTGAAAGTGGATTACCAACAAACGATATTTCACCGGAACTAGGAGGATACATAGCTGTAATCATATTAAACATCGTCGTTTTTCCAGCACCATTAGGCCCAATTAAACCAAGAATTTCGCCTGCTTCCACTGAAAATGAGACATCGGTTAAA
Source organism: Sporosarcina sp. P20a (assembly GCF_002743175.1). NCBI lineage: Bacteria > Bacillati > Bacillota > Bacilli > Caryophanales > Caryophanaceae > Sporosarcina > Sporosarcina sp. P20a. Next base: position 9,804 of record NZ_PDYT01000019.1, on the reverse strand, counting down.
GCTTGGATACCACCGAAGTTTTTACTGATCTTCTTTATTTCCAGTACCATGCTTTTCCTCCCCTTTCTTCTTAGGTTTCAATCGTTTAAATCGGTTCACCATATTCACATCGATAATTCCTTGTGGACGGAACGCCATCATAAGAACCAGAAGCGCGCCATAAATCATAAATCGATATTCGTTGATAAAACGTAGGAATTCCGGCATTGCAGATAAGAACACAGCTCCGAATATGGATCCCCATATAACTTCACTTCCGCCAAAGATAGAGAATATTAATATTTCTACTGCTCTGTGATAATCAAAGTCTGATGGGCTAATGTACGCCATTAAATGGGCATATAATGCGCCTGCAAATCCTGCTAACATTGCGCCCTGACCGAAAGCTAACACTTTGTAATAAGTAATATTAATACCCATTGCTTCTGATGCTTCTTCATCCATTTTAATAGCGGAGAAAGCACGTCCAATTCTAGAATTATTTTGTCTTACAAAGAACCAAATGACTGAAATCGTTATAATAAGTAAGACAAAAAAGACAGCTAAACTTATGAATTGGTTATTTTTCAACCCAAACATATCAGGTTCTATTCCTATACTTTTACTTAAACTAAATATTTCTCTTCCAAGATGTGGAATGCCTGATAAGCCAATTGCACCGTTTGTTAAACCATCCCAGTTAATGAAAAGGACTCGAACGACTTCACCAAACCCAAGTGTTGCAATAGCGAGATAAACACCTTGTAATCTTAAAGCTGGTATACCAATTAATGTCCCAACAATCCCTGTAAAGATCGCAGCTATAATGACACCGAGTACAAGTGGCATATTATAATGTAGCGTTAGAATAGCTGTTGTGTACGCGCCTATACTCATAAAACCTGCGTGACCCAGTGATAATTGTCCCGTTCCAAGCGTTATGTATATACTAACAGCCAGAATAATATTGATTAAAATAAAAGAACTAACTTGTAGATAATACGGGTTTATTAATTCGCCTAACATCTAATCAACCCTTTCTTCCAGTTGTAGCTGTTCCAAAGATTCCTTGTGGTCGTACGATTAAAATAACAATGATTGCAATAAACGCAACAGCATCGCGATAACCTGAATCTCCATAGGCTACGATAAATGTTTCAGCCATCCCTAAAATCAAGCCACCTACCATGGCCCCCCTTACATTACCTAAACCACCTAAAATAATAATAGCTAATCCTTTAAGTCCGAAAGATAAACCCATTTGAGGGTTAACAGAGTTGAAAGCTATTCCAACTAAAATCCCAGCGATTCCGCCCATTGCCGATGCAATAATAACGGTTTGTGTTATCGTTCTCTTCGTATTTACACCGAGAAGACTTGCTACTGCCAAGTTTTCTGCACTTGCACGTAATGCTTTTCCTGCCTTTGTTTTAGATAACCAAAAAGTAAGTCCAAACATAAGTAAAATAGCAATAACGAAAATAATAATTTGAACGTAATAAACAGTGGTTGATCCTAAAACGAATTTTAATTCTGAAAGTGATGTGCGAAATGGTTGGTTGCCTGAACCAAAAAAGTGATGTGCGACGTTCTCAAGAAAAATAGAAACACCGATTGTACTTATTAAAGGCGCAAGATGTGAGACACCTTCTTTTCCTCGTAATGGTCTTAGCGCAAATGTTTCCAGAAAATAGCCTAAAATTCCTGTCACTACAATGGCAACAACAAATGCAATATATAATGGCCAACCTAATATATTCGTGACGACGACGCCCATAAATGCTCCGAACATAAAGATTTCACCGTGCCCCATGTTCACTACGTTTAATACACCAAATACGAGAGTGTAACCTAACGCAACAATGACATAGATACTCCCTAATGTTAAACCATTTATTAATTGTTCAATTAGCAATAGTCCTCCTCCTCCTTCTTCATTTTTGACTTATATAATTAATCTTATTTTTCGTAAGTCATTTAAGAAAATAAGAAGGCTGGGAAAACCCCAGCCCCTCTCCCTATAAATTATTCAAATACTACGTATTCGTCACCTTCAATAATTAAAACAGTTGGTTCCATAATAATGTCGCCATCTTCATCAAATGACATATTTCCTAGAACGCCTTCAAAATCTTTGATTTCAGCAAGCGCATCACGAATTGCATCACGATCAGCTTCACCAGCATTTTTAATTGCTTCAGCCATTACATAAAAACCATCATATGCTTGTGCTGCAAACTGGTCTGGCTCCATACCGTAAGCCGCTTCATAATCTTCAACAAACTTTTTAACTTTCTCGTCGTCTTTCTTAGAGAACCAAGGAGTTGCAACGATTAAACCATTTGCAGCATCACCAGCAATTTTAATGACTTCCGGTGAGTTAAAACCATTACCGCCAACAAATGGTACATCAATTCCCATTTTGCGGGCTTGATCAAGAATTACTGCACCTTCATTATAAAGAGCAGAAGCTAAAACTAAATCTGGGTTAAGGCTCTTAATTTTTGTTAATTGGGCTTTATAATCAGATTGTCCTAACTGGAAAGTTTCTGTTGTTAAAACTTCTAAATCTAAATCTTCAGCAACTTGCTTCATCGTGTCATATCCAGCTTTTGTGAATACATCATCGTTTCCGTATAAAATAGCAACTTTTTTCGCGCCATATTTATCAATAGCTTTCTGCACAGATGCAGGAATTGCTAATGTCTCAGGAATCGAGTTTCTGAATACATATTCTCCAAGTTGTGGAATACCTTCAGCAGTGTTTGATGTACCTAGAATGGAAACACCGTTTAAATCTGCTTCTGGTCCAACAATTTGCATTTCAGTACTTAAAGTAGGTCCAATAATTGCATCTACATTTTCTGAGTTCATTAATTTTTGTGCAACTGATAATGCTTCCTCTTGTTTACCAGCAGAATCTTCAATCTTCAACTCGATGTCGACTTCTCCTAGTTCAGTAATTTCTTTGTGTGCAAGATTGATTCCGTTTGTAATCGCTTCACCATAACTAGCACCTGGACCAGTTAAGTATGAAATAACGCCTACTTTTGCTTTTACAACATCATCAGAATCTGCACTTTCTGTATCATCTGTTGATGAGTCTCCACATGCGGCTAACATTACTAATGTGAAAGCCATTAAAACTGTAAACAAGAGTTTACTTCTTTTACTCATTCTACCCAGCCCCCTATTTGATTGAAATTTCAATCATCGAGAATTACACAACTCTCAATAATTTGTTAGTTATACCATTTGGCATGTTCATTTGTCACAACTCTAGTTATCCTATGACTTATCGAATATGAGCTTCTGTTTTTACGTGACAAAATAGTGATATAACTAATATTTTGATTATACTCTATTATTAATAATATAGGGTATAATTTTTTCAATATTTAAAACTAACAATCGTATTATAAATATTCATTTCTTAATTGCCTTTTGAACAGCTCGTTAATTAAAAATCAAAATAAAAAAGATCCTTAATTCACTTACGAATTAAGGATCTTTTTATATAGTTTTTGATCGATTACTTGTTCATGAAAGATTTAATTTCTTCTTCGGACATCGATGAATCACATTTCACATTTACTGTGTCTCCATTAGTGTAGATGAAGCCAGGAACTGTTGGAATGTCATATTCATTACGGAAAGCGGAAACACCTTTCATATCTGTGTTTTCTATACTGTTAACGTAATAGATGTGGGCATCCGTTTCTTTAGCCACTTTGTTTAGTTTTTCAACGAATAGTTGGCAAAAAGGACATACGGATTTACCGACATAAATTACAGCTTCTCCGTTACCTTTTACTAATTCCTCTGCTTTTGCCGAATCGATTTTATCAAAACCAGCTACATTTTCTTCATAACTCATTTATGATCAATCTCCTTTCTCTACTTTCACTAGTATACCAACTTGTGTAAATACTTAAATAAATCAGGCTTGTGCGTTGTCCGAGAATCCAGTTCATCATCAAAGTAGAGAGGGATTGAAGCAAAAAATAGTGTGATGCACAGGCACCCTTTTTACTGATGACCTGGTTTTTTTCCTATTGCAATAAGTTCATTAATTGTCTCAATTAACTGAGGAAGTTCGCCCATTGTCTTAATTGTGAAATCTGCACCGTTCTCGATAAAAGTTTGTGCTACTCTAGTAATCTCTGCTTCTTTATCAGCTTGCGCGAGCCCAGTAAATTCTTCTATACTTAACCCCATTTCAGAGCTTCCAACAATAACACCGACTGACCATAGACCTGCGTTAACGCCTTCTTTAATATCTGAAACCGTGTCACCTACTTTGATTGTTCTCCATCCCGCCGATAATTTCAGCCTCTCCATAGCTCGATAAACCATATAAGGGTACGGTCGACCGACTGAATCCGTTTCATCAGCTGTTACATAAACATCCGGGCGATAGCCTTTTTTCTCAGCATTCGGCACAACGACATCCATCATCGTACTTGTATATCCAGTTGTCGAGCCAATTTTCAAGCCATTTCCACGTAATACTTCAATCGTTTCTATTACCTCTGGAATCGGATCCGTATAGTCCTTTAAAGAAGCCATCAATGCAGGCTCAAATTCCGCATATAAGTTTTCAACATCTTCTTCTGTAAATGATCTATCATGTTTTTCTTCCCATAAAGCAGAAATTCTTGGCATTTCTAGCATTTTACGAATATGATCGATTTTCAGCATTCCCATTGGGCGTCTTGCCTCTTCCATCGTTACCTCGACATCAGCATTTTTAAAAATAGATATAAAAACATTTACAGGTGCAAAACATCCAAAGTCTACGGTTGTTCCAGCCCAATCGAAAATAACACCGTCAATTTTAGTCATTACTTCACCACTTTCATATAATTTTCTATAATTGTACATAAGTCTTGAATATCTTCTTCATATATTTCACCAATATTGCCCATGCGGAATGTATCCACATCTGTCAGCTTCCCAGGATAAATAACATAACCTTTCGTTTTCACATATTCATAAAAGTCTTCGAACTCAAATTGGTCGTTCGGAAAAAGAAATGTTGTAATAATGGGTGATTGTTTTTCCTCCGAAATATAAGCATGTATATTTGCTTTTTCCAATCCCTCTCGTAACAACTGGTTATTATGTTCATAACGAGAAAATCGTGCTGCAATACCGCCTTCATCAATTAACTCCTCAATTGCTTTCGCAAATGCGGCTACGACGTGTGTTGGCGATGTATAACGCCATTTCCCATCTTTGTCCATCTCTTTCCATTGGTCATATAAATCGAGCGACAAACTGCGTGCATTTCCTTCACACGCCAGCAGCTTATCTAGCTTAGCAATGACAAATCCGAATCCGGGTACACCTTGAATACACTTATTGGCGCTGCTGATTAAATAATCGATATTGAGCTTAGACATATTAATTTCAACGCCACCAAAGCTACTCATCGCGTCAATGATCAACGTCTTTCCGCACTCCTCTGAGATGTTTGAGATCATCTCTAAAGGATTTAAAATGCCTGTCGTCGTTTCACAATGTACCATCACAATATGCGTGATTTCCTGATCGACTTGTAAAATCGTTCTAATCTCATCCTCCTTGGGATGTTCATCGTAATCGACACTATATTCAACATAGTTTATTCCAATATAATTAGCCATTTTCACAATACGCTCTCCGTAAGCACCGTTCGTTATGATTAATACTTTATCCAATTGTGATATTGCAGTTGTCATGACGGATTCAACAACGAACGTCCCGCTTCCTTGCATCAAAACCGTTGTATAGTCCTCATTTGAAACTGATGCAAATTCCAAAAGCCGCGCTCTAATTTCTTGAGTGATTTTCTTATAATCTTGCTCCCACGTACAACGGTCAATAAGCATTTCTTGTTTAACTGAAGTTGTTGTAGTTAATGGACCTGGCGTTAATAGTTTATAAGTATTCATCATTGGACACTCCCCATAAATTTAGTTGGCTGATTTGAATAAATCTTGGTGTTGCTGTAAAAGCTCGACTGTTAGTGGTTGTTTAAAATGCTTGGAATAAGCTGGTTTATTCGTATCTGATACAGTTTCACCTTCATATAGCGCGACTGGATAGTGCGTAATAAGCTCTTTTCGTGCATCTTTAACAATGACCTCAGCCATTTCCATCGCCAATTTTGTTGTTTCATCATACTTATCGACGACAGCAACTGTTTCAGTCAGCGAGAAATTCCCTTCGATTGGATCGATATATTCAATCGGTAAACCAGAATCCTTGGCCAGTACTGCTTGATACCGCAAACCAAATCCAGCCGCAACTTCTCCAGCCTGTACTTTTTTAATTGGACCTGAACCTGAACTCTCAAGATGTGGACCCGTATTGGCGATTAAATTACGAAGAACTGTTTTCCCCTCTGCTTCCCCGTATTCACTCATAATCGCTTGGACGAATAACCAACCTGTTGAAGAGTCCATGATATTTGGAATCGACACCAACCCTTTGAACTCTGGTTTTGCTAAGTCTTTAATTGAAGTTGGCATAGGTAAACCCTTGTCTTTTAATACTTCCGTATTGGCGAAAATTGCTCCAGTATTGGCTAAAACCGGCGCATAGTAATTAGGATGTTGTTCCAACGCATTCGTCTCAAATGTTAAGTCTGCAAACATCTCATGTTCTTTCTGAGCACTTTCAACAAAATAAGAGCTCATCGTTAAGATATCCGCCTCGATCTTATCGCCCTCTACCATTAGTTTTCCACCTATTTCAGATGTCCCTAATGACTGAAGTACGTACTCTTTTTCGTATCCAGCCTCATCTAACGCAGCTTTCATCGCTTCAGAAGCCGCTTCATCGCTATTCGTATAAATGACTACTTTTCCTTCCTCGGCATTACCAACGCTACATGCTGCCAACATCATTATTGAAATGACTACTAGCAATATTCCTTTAATTTTTTTCAATTTCGAATCCCCCTTACACATGATTGAATTTCCTTTTTTGAAAATAATCGCAAAGCAATTTTACAAATAGGTTGGTCGCGAATATTAGCAAAGATAAAATGAAAATCTCATTGAACGCTGCAAAGTATTGCAATTCTTTAATCTTGCTCGCAACGAGCGAGGTTTTCGCTGAGACTAAAAAGATAATCCCACTAATCGTGACCATTGAATTGATAAAGTAATAGCTAAACATTTCAATTACCGTTGACGATGCATTAGGAAGAATGACTCGATAAATCGTCTTCAACCAACTATCTCCTAATAACGCGCCAGTCGTTTCCCACGAAGGATTCATCTTCGATAAAGCATTTTTTGCCATTAAATAAGGTGTAGTGAAATAATGGACTAAATTACAGATAATAATAATGAGAAAGGTTCCTTTTAAACTGCTGTTATTGAAAAATAGTAAATACGATAAGCCGAGCACCATCCCCGGAACCGTGTTCGTCATCATTGAAATGATGTCGATCGTCGCTTTCCCTTTTACAGCTGTACGAACATTGAGCACCGCCGAACTAAATGCCACCGTTGTTCCGATGATTGCTGTGAATAAAGCAACAAATAGTGAGTTTTTATAAACTGTAAGTAAACTACTTGATTCGAATGCTTCAATTAAATGCTTAGATGTAAATGTAAGATCATAAGGAAAACTTACTAAAAACGGTGCAATGAACATTACGGCAAAAACTGAAAGCATACTTCCTAAAATAATAGTTGAAACAAAACAAAATCCTATGTCTCTACCTTTATGCTGGAATAATTCAATGTTTGAAGTCTTGTCGTAATGAAAGTTGAGTTTTTCAAGATAATTTAACAATAGTATTCCGAACACTGCTGGAACTAACATCAGAACTGCAATGACAGCACCATTATTAAAGTCTGGGATCGCACCAAGCATCACTTGATATAACTGCGTTGCCACAACAGAATACGTCCCGCCGATCGAGGCCGGAATTCCGAAATCTGTAAAACTCAAGATAAAAGATAAGATAAAAGCGCCGCCTATAGTCCCAAGTAATGGACGAACAATAGTGTTTTTAAAACTTCTGAGTGAACCATCGCCCATCAGCTTAGAAACGACGATAAACTTTTTATCAATGTATTTAAATGAGTTATTGATTAATAGAAAGGCTGCAGGCAAAGTGTAAATGATATAGCCGATGAGCAGCCCGTTAAATCCATAAATCGTAAACAGATTTTGACCGATAATTTTTGTTAGCAGCCCTTCATTACCGAACGAATAGATAATCGCGAATCCATAAGTAATCGTAGGCAACAACATAGGAAGAAGTATGCCCACTTTAATTGCAACTTTTAATGGCTTATAGATTCTTGTACAATTTATCGCGTAAGCTAAGGTGAATGCTAAAACGGTCGTAATGACAGCAGTCAAACTTGAAATTTTAATGCTGTTCCCAAAGGATTCCATTAGTTCTTTATTTGACAGGACTGAAAGATAATTCGTGAGTTTAAATCCTTCAGCAGTTTCAAAAGAACGGAAGAACAAAATACCTAATGGTGCGACTAAAAAAGCGATAAAAAAGAGTGAGATTGCAATAAAGATAACCCGTATTGCCGGTTTTCTATTAGGCATATTTTTCACTGAACAAATCATAAATATTTTGTCTTTTAATATGTAATTGTTTCAAAATAAACGATTCAACGAATTCATTGCTCGGCTGATTGATAATTTGCTGTGGTGTACCGTACTGAGCAATTGTCCCCTCGTTAATGATTAAAATCTTATCGGACATCGTTAAGGCTTCTTCAGGATCATGTGTCACAATGATGGTGGTTAAGTTAAATTCTTTTGCGATTGATTGAATACGCTGTTTAATGGACTCTTTAATCACACCGTCCAGCGCACTTAACGGCTCATCTAGTAATAAGATTTTAGGTTTCATCACCAATGTACGTGCAATAGACACTCGTTGTTTTTGTCCGCCTGATAATTCACCAATCTTTTTTGTTAAGTGAGGTTCTAGGCCTAAGAATTCTATGTATTCCTGAAGTTCTTCTTTAGTCACGAGACCTTTCCTGTTTCTTAATCCGTATACAATGTTTTCGTAAGCGGTCAAATTAGGAAAGAGTGCATAATCCTGAAATACGATATTGAATCCACGATCCTTCATCGATACATCGCTTAAATCCTTATTAGCGAAAAGTATTTTTCCACTGTCCATCGTCGTTAAACCTAAAATAATATGCAGTAGAGTTGATTTACCACTTCCACTTGGACCTAATAACGAGACGATTTCTCCAGCTTGAATATCCAAATTGATATTCTCTAGAACGACTTTGTCTTCATACTGTTTGCTTATATTTTGTAATCTCAGCAAACGTCTCACCTCCCGTAAACACATCCTTAGTATATCTAGCGATTGTTAAGACAATACGGAGTCTTTGTAAATATTGTGTAAACCTTTGTAATGATTCGATTAGAAGATGGGTGCTTGTGTATGACATAAATAAGACGCGACTCTGAATAGTACATAAATCCAAAGGTATACGTGTATTGTCTATTATAAAAAGACAATAAAATAACACGCTTCATTCAAATGATTGAATGAAGCGTGTCTTTTGTAAATACATATAAATTGTACTTTATTTAGGGCAATATAATTGTTTTTAAAGTTTATACTTGTTCAACAATCGCACCCTAGAAAGATCAGCTTTTGAACCCGTTGATCTGCGCTGCAGCCGGACGCGTGTCTTATGGGCGGGCGGTGAACCACACTCCTCGCTTCGCTCGCTAGGTGTTTCACCTGTCCCGCTGATCCTCCCAGAGCCATTCCTGTCTGGTCAGTGAGGCCCTATTGAAAAAGAAAAGTCCCCTTGTTATCATTCAGGG
>NZ_PDYT01000018.1:0-56891 GCF_002743175.1 Sporosarcina sp. P20a | reverse complement strand
GACTTGCATGTATTAGGCATGCCGCCAGCGTTCGTCCTGAGCCAGGATCAAACTCTCCATAAGAGAAATTCGATTAGCTCGAGTTTCATTTGCTGGCATCAATTAAGATACTCATTTTGTTTGTGTCACCGTTAGGTGCACAAACTGTATTTCGTTAACGTTTTGCTGTTCAGTTTTCAAGGTTCGTGTTTGTCAGTCGTATAAAAGCGACTTCTCTATATTACACTCGGTGGCTATCAAAGTCAACAACTTTTTAAAAGAAGTTTTTTCTTTGTTTTCGTTGTTCTCGATTACGTCCGAAGCGACAAGAACTAATATACAATAGATCGTATAGAGAAATCAAGTGTTTTTCGTAAATAGTTTTTTATTTATTGCTTTTACATCAATGACAAACAGCAAAACCCCTGCCAGGACAACGATTGCGCCTCCTAATTGAAGAGAAGTTATTTTTTCGTGCAACACGAAATATGCGGCTATGGAAGCGAGTACCGGTTCAAACAAGATGGCGATCGACACAACATTTGTGCTCACCCATTTGACTGCCCAGTTAAATAACGTATGTCCCAATAGATTTGGCAAGATCGCCAGAGCTAAAAACCATCCCCAATCCGCTGTGGGATATCCGAAGAAAGGCTCTTGCGTGATAAGTATATAGAAAAAGAGAGTTACCGAACTTATAGAATACACAAGAAAAGTGTACGTCACGAGTGATATTCTTTTGCGTACATTCTGGCCTATTAATAAATATGCTGTAACGAATGCACAAGCGAGCAATGCAAGTAAATCCCCAAATAATGCAGCCCCGCTTACTTGAAAATCCCCCCAACTAATAATGAAGCTCCCTGTTAATGCAATGATAACAGCAGTCAACATTTTGCCTGTGATGATTTCTTTAAAGAACAATGCTGTTCCGGCTAATGCAAATATTGGTTGTAGTGTCACTAACACGGTCGAGCTAGCGACCGAAGTGTAGTTGAGCGATTCAAACCACAGTATAAAATGGATGGCAAGAAATATTCCTGAACTTGCGGTAAACAGCCAATCCCTTTTTGTTAATGAAGTAAGTTCGCTACGATAGGAATTTAAAAACAACGGAAGCATAATGACGGCTGAAAAGAACATACGATAAAAGGCGATGACTCCTGCATCGGCAGTAGCCATCTTTACAAAGATTGCAGACAATCCAACAGTGAGGACACCAATCGCAATCGGTACGTAGGGATGAATTGACGGTTTATTCAAAATACCACTTCTCTTTCTATCTCTCTTCCCATTACAATAGAAGAAGAGGCCAATACAAGTCGATTGCCGTATAAAAGAGAGTATATAGGTAATCTTCCTATTTTGTAAGTAAAGGAGGATGATTTATGTTCACATTACTTGCCGATTCATTTAATGGAGAAGCATTAATTAAAATAAGTATTGCCCTCGTACTTAGTATCATTATTGGTGTAGAGCGAGAAATCAAGAAAAAGCCTATTGGTCTGAAAACAAGCGCAGTCATTGCCACCTTCAGTTGTCTGTTGACAATTATCTCAATGGAAGCAGCTTACTTAGTCCCCTCTCGCAATGATATCAATATTACAATGGACCCTTTGCGGCTATCCGCACAAATCGTCAGCGGTATCGGTTTCCTTGGCGCTGGGGCTATATTGCGCAGAGATAATGATAATATTACGGGGCTTACTACGGCCGCGATGATTTGGGGTGCAGCGGGTATTGGCATCGCCGTAGGTGCAGGTTTCTACATCGAAGCATTTTTCACCGTAGTTAGCGTCATGATTGTTATTGAGCTAATAGCGCCTTTATTGGGCAAGTTCGGTCCTAAACGATTGCGTACTAAAGAAGCGAATTGTACGATTATCATTACTCAAAAGTCTAAAATTGACGATCTCGTAAAGTACTTGAAAGAAGAGCATATGGAAATTGACCATATGCGTATCAGACAATTCCAGACATTAGAACATCAATACCATCACGAATTGCAATTCAAACTTATGGCACATCCAAAAAAATCTACCTCTTCACTCTATATTGAACTCACTACACTTTCCTATGTAGAATCGGTGGAACTCGTAATTTATCCATAAAAAAAACGCCAAGTCCACGTGACCTGACGTTATAAACTGAAAGCAAACCCGCTCGCAGGCTTTGCTTTCAGTCTTTTTATTTATTCAATTTACATATAACTAAAGAAATCACAAGCTAGCTTTCAATAAAGATAGCACTTCATCCTCAGATAGCTTAGCAAACCCACCGACCGGACCATTCACAGCTGCTTTTTCTGCCATTAACTCTAATTTAGAGTCATCAATATCATAATCCGCCAGCGTGACGGGCGCGCCAATCTTGTTCCAATAAGCACTCAAACGGTCGATTCCTTCCATTGCAATCTCTTCATCCGTCTTATCAGCTGGATCTACTCCGAATACATTAACGGCCAACTGCACAAAGCGTTGTGGGTTTTTCGGGAATGTCTGCTTCATCCAGTGCGGGAATAAAATTGCTAAACCGCCAGCGTGAGGAATATCGTAGACAGCGGATACCGCGTGTTCGATATTATGCGTGCCCCAGTCCCCTCTTGTGCCCATCGATAGGAAACCGTTTAATCCCCAAACACCTGCAAACATCATGGATTCGCGAAGCTCTATGTTCTCAGGATCTTTCACGAGTCGCTCCCCAGTTTTCATAACGGAACGTAATGCCGCTTCACATATTTCATCCTGGAACGAAGCATTGTTTGCCGTATGGAAATATTGCTCGAAAATATGGGACATCGTATCAACAATACCGTTCACTGTTTGATCAAGCGGCACGGACAATGTGTATTTAGGATCCAATATGGAGAACTTCGGATAGTTTAACGGTCCACCCCAGCCATATTTCTCTTGTGTTTCTTCATTCGTAATAACAGAACCTGCATTCATTTCCGAACTAGTCGCAGTGATCGTCAGCACTGTACCAAATGGAAGTGCCTCTTTAGGTGTTGCTTTACCTGTTACGAAATCCCATGGATCACCGTCGTATTTCGCTGCGGAAGCAATCAGTTTAGTACAGTCAATCACAGATCCTCCGCCAGCAGCGAGAATCACATCGATATTATGCTCTTTACAAAGCTCCGCGCCTCTTTTGGCTGTCGACAGTCGTGGGTTCGGTTCAACACCCGGCATGTCTACTACTTCAAAATCATTGTCGTTCAACAATTTTGTTATTTCATCATACAGGCCGTTGCGCTTAATACTACCGCCACCATATACTAGCAATACCTTTTTCCCGTATGCTTCAAGTTCTTTAGGTAAATGCTGCAGTTGATCTGTACCGAAAATTAATTTCGTCGGATTGTTGAAAATGAAATTATCCAAATCGTACGCCTCCTTCATCTTACTCTCTATTATGAAAAAGATGTATTTACGATGCAAGTATAGTGTTCTAAAAACAGGATATACTTTTTGTAGGAGGAGATAAAATGGAAACTTTACAAAAAGTTACGTTAGCGATCGCGCTTATCGGTGCATTAAACTGGGGAGTTGTCGGGATTTTCCGTTTCGATGTCATTGCCCAACTGACAGAAGGCGCCTATCAGCCACTAGCACGCTTTCTTTATATCGTCATCGGTTTGTCTGGTCTCGTGGCGTTACAAGTACTCTTTACGTATTGGCGCAGGGAAGAGGAGCCGAAATCAACAGAAGAAATTCGATCCGCTTCATCTATCGAACAAATATAAAAGGCATCTCCTCACACTCGAGGAGATGCCTTTTATTATTATTATACCCAGCCACGGAAACGGCTTGCTTCCGCTGTTTTACGTACACCAACCATATATGCTGCTAAACGCATATCGATATTACGTGTAGCCGCTACGTTATACACATTTTCAAATGCCAGAACCATCTTCGCTGTCATTTTTTCACGCACTTCTTCTTCAGACCAGTAATACCCCATATTATTCTGAACCCATTCGAAATACGATACAGTTACGCCACCAGCACTAGCCAATACGTCAGGCACTAGTAGAATACCGCGATCTGTTAGGATTTTTGTAGCTTCCGAAGTAGTTGGACCGTTAGCTGCTTCCACTACGATGTTCGCTTTAATATTATGGGCATTTTTTTCAGTGATCTGATTTTCGATAGCAGCTGGAACTAGAATATCACATTCCATTTCGAGAAGTTCCGCGTTTGTTAGCGTATTGTCGAATAGTGTAGTAACTGTTCCGAAACTGTCACGACGATCTAGTAGATAGTCGATATCTAAACCATCAGGGTCATACAATGCACCGTATGCATCGGAAATCCCGATTACTTTCGCACCTGAATCATGTAAAAACTTAGATAGGAAGCTACCCGCGTTACCGAATCCTTGAATGATTACGCGTGCACCCTTCATATCAATATTACGACGTTTCGCCGCTTCATTAATAATTATCGTTACACCCTCAGCTGTTGCGCGCTCGCGGCCGTGTGAACCACCAAGTACAACTGGCTTGCCTGTAATGAAACCAGGTGAGTTGAATTCATCTATTTTACTATATTCATCCATCATCCATGCCATGATTTGTGAATTTGTAAAGACGTCCGGTGCAGGAATATCCTTTGCAGGTCCCATTACTTGACTAAGTGCACGCACATAGCCACGGCTCAAACGTTCTAATTCACCCATCGACATTTCTCGCGGATCGCATATGATACCGCCTTTAGCACCGCCATATGGCAAGTCTACAATTCCTGCTTTAAGTGTCATCCACATAGAAAGCGCCTTCACTTCATCTGCACTTACGTTAGGATGGAAACGAATTCCACCTTTTGTGGGTCCAACTGCATCATTGTGTTGTCCGCGGTATCCTGTAAATACTTTTACTTTTCCATCGTCCATACGGATAGGAATACGCACTTCTACCATAAGAAGTGGTTCTTTCAATAGTTCATACATTCCTTCATCATAGCCTAGCTTTTCAAGTGCTTCTTTTATAACAACTTGTGTAGACGTAAATAGATTCAGGTTTTCTGTCATTGTATGGCTCGCCTCTTTGTTTGTTATTGTCTTTCACGGACACATTATAACATGAGCATTGTCAAACATCCACACATCGATTCAAATCTTTTCCGAATTTTTTCGTTTAATAAAAAGCTTGGCGGCAAGGTATTACTTACTTGTTAAAAACTGTGCGAATCTTATCCAATGCCCAGTCTAACTCCTCTTTCGTGATGATCAACGGTGGAGCGAAACGGATCACGGTATCATGTGTTTCTTTACATAATAAACCAAGGTCTTTTAGTTCTTCGCAATACGGACGTGCTTCTTCTGTCAATTCCATTCCAATAAACAATCCGCGTCCACGCACTTCCTTTATTGCAGGATGCGTCAGTTTCTTCAACTCATCCATGAAATAGTTTCCTAATTCTTTGGATTGCTTCGCAAGCTCCTCATCTTCCAACACCTCAAGTGCCGCTATGGATACTGCGCATGCCATTGGATTTCCACCAAATGTAGATCCGTGAGATCCTGGATTGAATACGCCTAGGATGTCATCATTCGCAAGTACACAGGAAATTGGGAATACTCCACCACCAAGTGCTTTACCGAGGATATACATATCCGGTGTGACACCGTCATATTGACATGCAAACATTTCTCCTGTTCGACAGAGTCCTGCTTGAATTTCATCAGCAATAAAGAGAATGTTTTCTTTTTTACATAGTTCGGATGCTTTCTTCATGAATCCTTCTGGAGGAATGATGATTCCAGCTTCACCTTGGATCGGTTCAATCAGGAATGCAGCAGTATTGGAAGTAATAGCCGCTTTCAATGCATTGATATCCCCGTACTCAACTAATTTGATGCCAGGTAGCAATGGACCGAATCCTTTTTTATATTCAGCATCGGATGACAATGAAACCGCACCCAGTGTACGGCCGTGGAAGTTTCCTACACATGCAATGATTTCTGCTTGATTGCCCGCTACACCTTTCACATCATACGCCCAGCGTCTCGCTGCTTTTAAAGCAGTCTCCACTGCCTCCGCGCCAGTATTCATCGGTAATACCATATTTTTACCTGAAAGCTCTGCCATCTTTTCATACCACGGACCCAATTGATCATTATGGAATGCACGTGACGTTAACGTGACACGATCCGCTTGATCCTTCAGCGCTTGAATGATTTTCGGATGGCGGTGTCCTTGGTTGAGTGCCGAGTAGGCAGCCAACATATCCATATATTTATTGCCTTCAGGATCTGTTACCCAGACACCTTCCGCTTCAGAAATTACAATCGGTAGCGGATTATAGTTATTCGCACCGTATTTTTTTGTTTTTTCAATAACATTCGTTGTTTTCGTCATATCCATTCACTCCTTCAAATTCACTTCAACAATTTACAGCATCTCTGAAGTAGTTTTTCCTTGCATATGCAACTGCAAGTAATCAGGTCCGCCAGCTTTTGAATCCGTACCGGACATATTGAAACCGCCAAATGGCTGGTATCCAACAATAGCGCCTGTACAACCTCTATTGAAATACAGATTTCCTACATGGAAGTCTTCACGAGCTTGTTCAATATGGTGACGGTTCTTTGTGATGACCGCACCTGTTAGGCCGTAGTCTGTATCGTTCGCAAATTTAATCGCTTCTGTAAATGATGAAGCTTTTGAAAGCGCCACAACCGGACCGAAGATTTCTTCTTGAGAAATACGTGCATTTGGATCTACGTCTGCGAATACAGTTGGCGCTATGAAATAACCTTTTGAATCGTCGCCAGTTCCACCTGCAATAAGACGTCCCTCTTGCTTGCCGATTTCAATATAATCCATGATTTTATCAAATGCAGCCTGATCAATAACTGGACCGGCTGTGTTCATTCCATCCATTGGATCGCCCCAGTTGTATGTCTTCGTGATTTCTTCTACACGCTTTACTACTTCATCGTAGACATCTTCATGAATGATGGCACGAGAACACGCTGAACACTTTTGGCCACTGAATCCAAATGATGAGGAAACGATCGATTGCGCAGCCAATTCCAAATCTGCTTCATTATCGACAACAATTGTATCTTTACCGCCCATTTCTGCAATTACACGTTTCAGCCAAATTTGACCGTCATGTACTTTTGCCGCGCGTTCAAAAATACGTGTACCTACTTCACGTGAACCTGTGAATGAAACGAAACGAGTATCTTTATGGTCAACCAAGTAGTCACCTATCTCAGAACCTGATCCTGGGATGAAGTTGACGACACCTGTTGGCATGCCTGCCTCTTCAAGCACTTCGATAAACTTATACGCAACAACTGTTGCTGTAGATGCCGGTTTCAACAGCACTGTATTTCCTGTTACAAGTGCACCTACCGTTGTTCCCGCCATGATCGCAAACGCAAAGTTCCATGGCGAAATAACTACACCTACACCAAGCGGTACATAATCGAATCGGTTATACTCACCAGGTCTGCTCTCCACATGCATACCCTCTTTTAGTGTAAGCATCTGACGTGCGTAATATTCCATAAAGTCGATACCTTCAGCGACATCTGCATCCGCTTCATTCCAAGGCTTCCCTGCTTCTTTCGTAAGCAATGCAGAAAACTCAAACTTGCGGCGCCTAACGATGGCAGCTGCCTTAAATAACACATCAGCACGAAATTCCGGCTTGACTTTTCTCCAAGTTTCGAATGTATCTTTCGCAGTACTCATCGCTTGCTCTGCTAAATCACGACTAGCTTGCGAGACATTACCGATAATCTCTTTTTTATCAGAAGGGTTAGTGGATGCTAACTTCTTATCTGTCATTATGCGTTCACCGCCGATAATTAGCGGATAGTCTTGCCCAATATAGCTTTCTACGACTTTAAAGCCTTCTTCATATGCTTTTCTGTTTTCTTTAACTGTAAAATCTGTGAATGGTTCATGTTTGTATGGAATCATTTGGAATCAAGTCCTCCTTTATAGTTAGAGCGCAAAATATATTTGCGTTTGATAGCGTTTACATTTATAATGATGCGAGAAATCATTGCACATTGCAAGCATTTTGTTGTAATTATTTTTAAATTCTACTAACTTAGCAACTGAAATTCGATACGTACTTATGTTAGGAAGGTGATTCAAATGTATACACACGAAAATTTATTGAATAGATGCAATCAGTTTGCAGTGGATCATGCAAATATCGGTATACACGCTGTCGATCATTCAGGACGAACCATTGTCTATAATCGCAAAATGAAGGAAATCGAAGGATTGAATCTTGAAGATGTAAAAGACCATTCTATTTTGGAGCTATTTAACTTTGATAAAAATGAGAGTACGTTATTGAAAGTATTGCAAAGTGGAGAACCCCAATTGCGTGTTAAGCAAAGATACTGGAATACCAATAAAGTAGAAATCACAACGATGAACGACACCTACCCTATTTATGAACAGCAGGAATTGATCGGGGCAATTGAGTTCGCCCAAGATATTACGGCATTGGAAAAATTCGTTTTGCAACCACTGCGTAAAAATCGCGGACCGATTACATTCAATCAACTCACCGCTCATTCATCCGCCATGAAGTCGGTCATTTCCACTGCTGAAAAAGCAGCAGCGGCCGGCTTGCCAGTTTTATTAATTGGGGAAACGGGAGTAGGAAAGGATAATCTTGCCGAAGCGATTCACTATGGGTCTGCAGAAAACGAGCGAATTTTTCACACATTCCATTGTCTCCATGCTGATACAGAGATCATCCAGCAACTCGAAGAAACTTTACAACAGCAACCGCCTATGACGTTATTTTGCGAACGAATCGACGGTTTATCCATTTCTTTGCAACAAGCACTGCTATACGTCTTGCAGAAAACACCCGCCCATCAATTCATTGCGAGTATCGGGGATGACCCTGTCGAACTTATCGCTTCTGGAACATTGCTAAAGGAACTCTATTACTTTTTCGCGTCCTTCGCCATCAGGATCCCTCCCCTTCGGAAGCGTCCAGAAGATATTATCCCTTTCGCTGAATCGTATTTACAGATTAGAATAGAGTCGCTAGGGACGGGATTGACGAAAATCGATGACAAAGTGAGAGAATTACTTCATGCATACGGCTGGCCTGGGAATTTGCGAGAGCTCGAACTACTTCTCGATGAGGTTTCATCTATGCGTACAACAGAAGATACGCTAACTTTTGATATGTTGCCTTTGCAATTTAAGATGAAGGTGGAGTCCATCGCGAATGACGCTTCAAAACCAAAGGACTTTATCGTACAGAGCGATTCAAAGCTGTTGCCTTTTGATCAATATATACGAGAAGCCGAAAGGTATTATCTTCAAAAAGCTATGAAGCTGCATGATCACAATATTACGAAAACCGCCAACTCTCTTGGCATGAGTAGACAGAACTTACAGTACCGGTTGAGGAAGATGAAGGAATAGGTACATGGTAAAGCACTGTTGATCTACTGATAGTTGCCATCCATTCAACGTTTCAGCTTTTAAAAACTATGACGAAACCTAGAAGTACAACCAAAAAGCAATCTGCCAATACCTTAGAGATTCCACGACAGTTTGTCTATTTAAAAAGCAAAAAAGGACTGTCACAGAAGTTATAACCACTTCTACGACAGTCCTTTTATTAACGTCCGGATTGTTCAATCCAGCCCTGTAGTTTATCTTTCAGTGAATTAAAGCCATCTGCATCCTGCTGATCTACACGTTCTTGCAATGATTGACGTGAACGGGAGTGATTCAGGTAAGAACTTGGTGGCTCTTGTAATGCACGGATCGATAAGCTGATTTTACTAGCTCCTTCATCCACATCCAATACTTTGACGTGAACTTCTTGCCCAACTTCCAAAAATTCATGAATGTCTTTAACGAATCCATACGTGATTTCAGAGATGTGCACTAAACCTTGCGTTGAAGCATCCAGCGCCACAAACGCACCGTACGGCTGTATTCCGGTAACTTTTCCGGTCAGCTCATCTCCTACTGCAAATTTGTGAGACATGCAAAACAGCTCCCAATCTAAAGTAGTATCTAGTCTGCCACTAAGGCCGCTTCATAGTATACCATATTTCAAAGTTTTGAACAAAAAAGAGCCATCCGAATAGATGGCGTGAAGCATTTAATATTGAACGATTGATTTAGCTTCATATTTAACAGCAATCAGTTTATAGGATATGTCCATACAGTTCTCTAGAGGTATCCAAATTTCATGGGTGTGCTCATAGACATCACGAATATATTTAGCCAAGTCTGCTGGATGATCTACATGTTGAAGCTTCGTCACGATTTCAGCGATTTCCGCACCATCTGCATATTCCCCTTCTTGGAATGGATCCCATTGTTTAAGAAGTGAGACTGCTTTTTTATTCATTTCAATGGTTTGCATGATTCTTCACCTGATTTGTATTTTCTTTTAATGATAGCACAACAGGTAGTAAGAAAACAGTTAGAGATATTTTGACAGTTTACGAGGCCGATGAATTAAAAAAGAACATCCCGATCAATCGATGGGATGTCCTGGATTTTTATGTTGTTGTCGCTCTTTTAAAATACGTTGTTCCAGCTCTTTCGTTTCTTCTTCCTGCCGTTTAGACTTCTTAATAATCCAACGAAATACGAACAGCATTAGCGTCATGAAGATGACGAAAGAGATTGCTGCTGGGATGTATTCTGATTTATCTTCAGGAAAATAAAGAAACGGCATCAATAGAACGAAGTCCATGCTAGTTTCCCCCTACGAATCAAATCCGATTACTTTTGGATAATCTCGATTGATTCAATTTTAATCTCTTCTTTAGGCTTGTTATCACGGTTAGCTTTTGCATTCGCAATTTTGTCCACAACGTCCATTCCTTCTAGTACTTGACCGAATACAGAGTGCTTCTGATCCAAGTGTGGTGTTCCACCGTTTGCTTCATATGCATCTGCAATTTCTTCAGGCCATCCACCTTTTTTCAATTGTGACGCTGAAGCGCCAGCAAGTGAAGATGCTTGTACGATGAAGAATTGGCTACCGTTTGTATTCGGTCCAGCATTTGCCATAGAAAGTGCACCACGTAAGTTGAATAGATCCATTGTAAACTCATCTTGGAATGTGTTGCCGTAGATACTCTCTCCGCCCATTCCTGTTCCTGTTGGATCTCCACCTTGAATCATGAATTCAGGTATAACGCGGTGGAAAATAATCCCGTCGTAATAACCGTTTTCTGCGTGAGTCAAGAAGTTTTCTACTGTTTTTGGAACCTGCTCTTTAAAAAGCTTAATTTTGATTGGCCCCATTGTTGTGTTCATCGTTACTAGTGCTTCGTTTTCTGCTACTTCAGTCGATAGTTGTGGATACATGATATTCCTCCTCAGATTTGCGTGCATATTCATTTTGATGCGTGTTTTGTATATGAAAACAGTCTATCATATATGATAGCAAAATTCGATAATTGTAACTGTGACAGTTAGTTGACAATGTTTATTGTGCTGAGAAAAAGCGCAATATGAGGAGAGGACAACGTTCATCTACTATTTGCGGGAGACGCAGTTGCGAGTTCGCTCATTCATTCGTTTGAGCGCTCATTAATTCGTAGAAGCGCTCATAGTTCATGCGTAGCCGCCCTATGGCAAGGGATAACCGCTCTATCATGGTCCGTACCCGCTCATACTTACGGGTTATGCGATCTATCATGCCGCATAACCGCTCATTGCCTCCAGCTCTAGTGGGCAATTGCTGCGGCGCTCATTAATTCGTATAAGCGCTCATAGTTCTCGCGTAGCCGCTCTATGGCGAGGGATAACCGCTCTATCACCGTCCGTACCCGCTCATACTTACGAGTTATGCGATCACTCATGACGCTCAAACGCTCATAACCCTCCGCGTTTCCTCTGCTCTTGAATCTCAAAAGCCAATATACGTCCTTCAATGGCAGCGGAACACCAAAATCCACTCCACACCAGGTGTAGGCACTATGTTTCCTTCGACTGCCGAATTGTTTTATACTATGTACCATCTAAGCATTACAGGAGGAAGGCGGTTCAACGTTGAGTCGACATAAGAAAAATTTCATTATCATCTGGGTCACGAACTTTCTTGTAGCAGGGACGATGACGATGATTATGCCGTTCCTGTCGTTATATATTGAAACGTTTGGGGATTATTCTGATGCATACGTCCAGAAATGGGCAGGATTAATATTCGGTGCCACATTTATTACTGCGCTGATTATGTCTCCTATTTGGGGACGTTTTGCAGATCGTTTTGGCTTTAAGCCCATATTGCTAATTAATGGTTTGGGGATTACGATTTCAGTCTTTTTGATGGGCTTTGTGAATTCCGTAGAAACCTTTTTTGTCTTAAGACTTCTGATGGGTCTAGTTACAGGCTTTTTACCGACCTCATTAGCTTTCATTTCATCTCAAACGCCTCGTGAGGAAGCAGGTAAGATGCTTGGAACGCTGCAAATGGGCGGTGTTGCGGGTATGTTATTTGGACCTGTTCTTGGTGGTCTGATGGCTGATACGTTCGGTTTTGAGTATGCTTTCATCATCACGTCCGTTTCCGTACTGATTGCGACGCTACTTGTGCTATTTGGGATTAAAGAAGAAGCGCGTGTGAAAGTGCGCAAAGTAGCGAAGTATTCTCGAAAAGTCATTTTGGGCGGATTATTCAAACACCGTCTGATGTTCAACGTTATGGTCGTCACGACGTTAATCCAAGTCGGGAATTTCAGCATTCAGCCTTTGCTGTCACTTTACGTAGCGGATTTGACTCACGCTGCAACGAATGTAGCGTTCCTTGCAGGGTTGACGTTCAGTGCTACAGGACTCGGTAATTTACTATTTGCCAGGTACTGGGGGAAGGTTGGCGACGATGTCGGGTATGAAAAAATTCTTGGATTACTGCTGGTCATGTCGTTCGTCTTCATTATCCCGCAAGCGTTCGTTACGGAACTTTGGCAACTGGTCTTGTTGCGGTTCTTATTTGGTATCTCGACAGGTGGTATGATTCCACTGACGACAGCACTTGTCCGCCGAGAAGCGCCACTGGAAGTTCAAGGCGAAGTAATGGGTTACAACACGAGTTTCCGCTTCCTTGGTAATATCATCGGGCCAATGTTCGGTGGTATTGTCAGTGGATATATCGGGATTCCTGCAGTATTCATTGTGACGGGTGCATTGTTCATAGTCGGTTATTTGTTCTTATCCAGAGCAGTACGACGACCTACACAGGATTTCGAACACTTCTTGGAAGACCGGCAAGTTGAAGCAGATGAACACACATAATTTTAGCCCCGCAAACCGTTAATCGGTTGCGGGGCTTTTTATGTCCTATGATTCAGGCGGCACTTGTCGGTATATGTTATATTTTTCTATAGCTATGCGAATGTACAGGGAGGCTAGTAAGTTGAAACAAACGATTGGATTAGTGATCACGCTTGCTTGCGTTCCGCTATTATTATTTATCCAAAATCAAATCCACGAAGAAACCACTCAGGCGAAAACATTGCATGCTTCTATTCGTGATGCAGTGCAGTTGGACGTGCCAGCTATGATCTCCCCTATTCAAATGAAAGACCGAAACGGGACTTTATTTGCGGAAGAATATACTGAATGGCGACAGCCGATTAATTTGCAAGATATGACGTTTTTCACGCGGCAGTTGTTTTTAAAAAGTGAAGATCGGACATTTTATGAGCACCGGGGCTATGATATCGCGGCAATCATTCGAGCTTTCACGATCAACGCAGCGGCAGACGCTAAACAGCAAGGTGCTTCGACCATTACACAGCAAGTCGTGCGGATGCGCTATTTATCGACTGAGAAAACGTATGAACGAAAGTTTAAAGAACTCTTCTTTGCAGCAGAATTGGAGAAGCAATCGACAAAAGATGAAATTCTGGAAATGTATTTGAATGAAATGTATTTCGGCAATCAAGTGTACGGAATCGGCGGCGCGGCAAGCTATTACTTCAGTCGTCCTCTCGAAAAATTGCATGAGGCAGAAATCGCATTTTTGGCAGCCATTCCAAACAATCCATCACTTTATAATCCAATCAAGCATTTCGATCAAACAAAAGAACGGCAACTACGACTTCTTCAAGTTATGCGCGACCAGCAAGTTATTACAGAAGAACAATTTGAAGAATACAGTACATTGCCTATTCAATTGAACGTCAAGAAAAAAGAGCAGTTTTATCCAATGTACAGCTCATACGTATTAGAAGAATTGAAAGACCTCATCGCGCAGACGGAAGGGCTTGATGTGTCGATGAGTAAAGCGAAAACACCAGAAGAACGTCAACGCTGGCAAAATGAAATCAATCGTCGTACGCGCGAAGTGATCAGTAAAGGCGTGACAATCGATACGGCACTTGATCCAAGCAAGCAACAGCATGATGAAAATCGATTGAATGCACTTATTGGAACAGGCGGTGTGCAGGCTGGAGCTGCTGTGATCGACAATGACATGCGTGAGATCATCAGTCTATATGCAGGTTCAGGCTATAAAAAAACCGACTTCCATCGTGCTTATCAAGCGGTTCGACAACCTGGTTCAGCAATCAAGCCATTGCTTGTCTATGCACCGTTTTTCGAAAGTGGTCCGTATCATGCGGATACTCCTGTCAACAGTAGTGATATTTGTATTGGGGGGTATTGTCCGAAAAACTTCGGCAACTATCAGTTTGGTACGACTACAGTACGGGAAGCATTCCGGAATAGTTATAATTCGACGGCGGTACGTTTATTGCAACGAGTAGGGATTGACGAAGCTTTCTCACATTTAGCACCTTTTCATTTCCAACACATCGTAGCGGCTGATCGTTCTTATCCAGCAGCGCTCGGTGGATTTTCTAAAGGTATAACACCGCTTGAGCTTGCCCGGGCGACTACAAGCTTTATCGATGGGACGTACTTGACGCCTCACGCGATTCGCTCGGTAAAGAATAGTAAAGGCGAAGTATTGTATAAATGGAAGGATACGTCAAAAGCCGTTTGGTCCCCTTCTACAGTCAACAGTATTCGGTCGTTGATGAAAGAAGTGGTCGTCAACGGTTCAGGTGAAGGAATTTCTTATACCACCCGCTATACTGGGGCGAAAACAGGAACGACCGACGCGTTTAAAGACTTGTGGACTATTGGTATGAATGATCGTTATACGTCAGCTGTTTGGATCGGATATGACAGACCGACACCCATCCCACGTCTGCGTGACCAAAAAATTCACCTGCGTGCATTTTCCTCGACGATGCGACCATAAAAGCCTTGCAAGGTCCGTTTACTTCGGATCTGCAAGGCTTTTCATTTTATTTCACTGGATTAGCTAACGGAATACTGGCGAGCAGCCCGTTGTATAGACGGAAAATGATATACACCAGTCCCGCCACCAAGACACTCCAGATAATAATTTGGAAGAAAATCAAACCTACCGTGTGTGTCAGTGGCATGAATGGACTTAACTTGTAGACTACATAAACAAAGTAGACGAATGAAGTGATGAGGAAGATCAATGCAAGCATCTTCCACGATTGAATACCGATTACCGAAACGATGGCACCGATAAAATAAATGACGACACCTGATTTTGAAGCGCTATACGATGCATCGGCTTCTTCTTTCAGGAAAAATAATAAGGCCGTTTCGTGAATGGTGACAGCAATCAGTTTTAAAGCGGCAAATAGCATGAAGAATACTAAAGAATACATTGTCAGCAAAAAGATACGTAATTGAAGATCTGATAAGAACTCCCTCATGCCTTGATGGAGACCGATTTCTTTAAAGAGAATCAGTGTCTCCCCTACACTGTAGACGCCAAAGGTCAAACTGAATAATAGCACGGTGACAAATGGTAAATAACTGAACAAATATGGATTTTTCATAATACCTCCGAAAAATAATTTTTCACCCTTCTAATAATATAAGAAGGAAGTCGAATAAAGCAATAATCGGTCAACTGTCGTCTATGCAATTTGAAATGTTTTACGCTATACTAACAAATACGCCCACGCTTATGCCTCGGGAATTTGAATATGTGAAGAACATGGTTGGAAGGAGGATTCTCTTGGAATTCGTGTTATTTATTTTTTTACCTGTAATCTTCGCGATACTTGTTCCTTTTGCTTATAAGAAAATTAAAGGAATACATACGGGTTGGTTTGTTTTATTAGTACCACTAGTGTTATTTAGCTATTACGTAAGCTTTTTGCCGCTAGTCATGGATGGTGGTCATGCTATTTCTGAAATGAAATGGATTCCTTCACTTGGAATTGCGTTTACTTCATACATAGATGGTCTTAGTTTATTATTTACGCTATTGATCACCGGAATCGGTTCGTTAGTTGTATTGTACTCTGTGTTCTACATGGATAGGGAGAAAGAAGATCTTGGCAGCTTTTATGTCTACTTACTGATTTTCATGACCGCTATGCTCGGAGTTGTGCAATCTGACAACACGATGACACTCTATTTGTTCTGGGAGTTAACGTCCATTTCGTCCTTCTTATTGATTGGTTTTTGGTACACGAAGGACAAGTCACGTTTTGGCGCACTGAAATCGATGATGATTACGGTGTTTGGTGGATTAATGATGCTCGGGGCATTCATTTTACTCAGCATCATGGGAGAAACTTTCTCAGTACGGGAATTAATTGCCCAAGCTCCTGATCTGATGAATCAACCGTATTTCACTCTGGCATTAGTATTGCTCTTGCTAGGTGCCTTTACGAAGTCGGCACAATTCCCATTCTATATCTGGTTACCAGATGCAATGGAAGCGCCCACACCCGTTAGTGCGTATTTACACTCTGCCACGATGGTAAAGGCGGGTATTTATTTGGTCGCACGATTTACGCCGATTTTCGGCTCTGCGTCCACATGGATTTGGCTTGTCACTGGAATCGGATTGTTGACGCTGTTCTGGGGATCATTCTTCGCAGTAAAGCAAACGGATTTGAAAGCGATCTTAGCATTTTCAACAGTCAGTCAACTCGGTTTAATTATGTCCTTACTTGGGGCGGGTGCTATCTCCTATCATGCGACCGCAGCCATATTTGGCTTCGCGACGTATGCGGCGATTTTCCACTTAATTAACCACGCAGCATTTAAAGGTGGCCTTTTCATGATTGCAGGGATTATTGATCATGAAACCGGTACCAGAGATATTCGTAAGCTTGGTGGATTGATGAGCGTCATGCCGATCAGCTTTACCGTAGCGGCAATCGGTTCATTATCTATGGCTGGCTTGCCACCGTTCAGTGGATTCTTAAGTAAAGAAATGTTTTTAGAATCTATGGTAGCGCTTCGACACTTTGAATTATTCAACTTCGATACATGGGGCATTATGTTCCCGATCGTCGCTTGGGTTGCCAGTGTGTTTACATTTACGTACAGTATGTATTTTGTGTTAAAAACATTTATTGGACAGAAGAAGTTTGAACAATTGCCGAAACAACCGCATGAAGCACCGATTGGTATGCTAATTGCCCCTATGATTTTGGCAACGATCGTCATTCTTGTGTTCTTTATTCCGAATGTCATTGGTAAGTGGATTATTAAACCTGCTGTCATGGCGATTCAACCGACATTGTACGCAAGTCCGTCCGCTGTTGATATTCATGTCAAAGCATGGCATGGTTTCGGAGCTGCTGGCTTATGGCTAACAATTGGTGTGGTCGTTTTCGGTACATTACTCTATCTAACCATTCCGAAATGGCAACCGTTTTATCGTATCCAGCCTGAAAAGCTATCGCTGAATAAAGGCTATGATGCGCTGATGCGTGGAAGTGAAAAAGGATTGAATCGGGTTTCTCGTCTTTATATGACCGGCAAGATCCGGACATACTTATTGTATATGTTCGCCTTCATGTCAGTTACGATTATCGCAATCTTGTTCATCAAGGACGCATTTGTTCTCGATATGAATAGTTTCGCAGCGATTACATTATATGGATCGTTAAATGCGATTGTGTTAATTTTATCTGTCGGATTTGTTGTGTTTGCGAAGTCTCGTCTTGCTGCGATTATTGCGCTCGGCGGTGTCGGGTATTCCGTCGCGTTATTCTTCGTCATCTTCAAAGCGCCTGACTTAGCGTTAACGCAACTTGTAATCGAGACAGTTTCCGTTGCGTTGTTCTTGCTAGCATTCAAGCATTTGCCGGCACTCAGTACGCACGGGGAAACGAAACGCAATAAAGTAGTCAATCTGATTGTTTCATTGAGTGTAGGTGTGATGGTGACATTGGTCGCCTTATCCAGCCACTCACAAAAAATGATCCCTTCGATTTCTCAATACTATAAAGATACGGTCGAGACAGAAGCAGCTGGCGGAAATATCGTCAACGTCATTCTTGTAGACTACCGTGGATTTGATACATTATTTGAGATCGCAGTACTCGCTATTGCAGGGATCGCGGTACTTGGCATGATTCGCTTGCGTGTATCGAGAAAGGAGCCGAACGATGAAAACAAATGATGTTATTTTACAAACTACAGCTAAAGTAGTGTTTTTCATCATCTTCCTGTTCTCCATCCACATCTTTTTCGCGGGTCACTATGCACCAGGTGGAGGATTCGTTGGTGGCTTGTTGACAACAGGGGCGATTGTGCTGTTGTTGTTGGCATTCGATTTACGGACAATCCAACAAATTTTACCATTTAACTTTACGATCATGACTGCGTTCGGATTATTGCTTGCATTAGGTACAGCGGCGGGCTCCATTTTCTTTAATGTGCCATTCTTCACGCATGCATTCAGTGATTTTGATTTACCACTGTTCGGACATACGTCTCTTCATACAGCGATGTTGTTTGATAGTGGAGTGTACTTAGTTGTCGTCGGTTCCGCCATCACGATTATTCAATCGATTGGAGGCGATGACTGATGGAGTTTATTCTTTCAATTCTTATCGGGATATTATTTACGGCAGCCGTCTATTTGATATTATCGAGGAG
Source organism: Sporosarcina sp. P20a (assembly GCF_002743175.1). Taxonomy (NCBI): domain Bacteria; kingdom Bacillati; phylum Bacillota; class Bacilli; order Caryophanales; family Caryophanaceae; genus Sporosarcina; species Sporosarcina sp. P20a. The sequence goes on along the minus strand of NZ_PDYT01000018.1, from coordinate 37,984 downwards.
TTTACTGAAAGTGATTTTAGGTACTGGTTTGCTCAGTCATGGTGCGCATTTACTCATTCTTACGATGGGTGGACTCGGAGGCTTAGCGCCTCCCGTTGTACTCGACGGTGTGACTGATTTTGCTGATCCCCTGCCACAAGCATTGATCTTAACTGCGATCGTCATCAGTTTTGGTGTGACGGCGGTCATGCTTGTCATGGCATATCGTATGTATGCTGTACACCAAACAGATAATATGAATGAATTGAGAGGGAATGATGAACATGATTAATCTTCTTTTATTTCCGATCATTATTCCTTTCTTTTTCGCGATGATCTTATTGTTTTTCAAAGAGCAGGTGGTCGTTCAGAGAGTGTTGACACTGATCGGATTGGCTCTCAGTCTAGTTGCTTCTATTTGGCTTATCGCGACAGTGAAGACAGAAGGAATCCAAACTGTGACACTTGGGAGTTGGCCCGCACCATTCGGGATTACGATGGTGTCGGACATGTTCTCCGCCTTGCTCGTCACGACGACAATTATCATTACATTTTTTGTCGTCATCTATAGCTTTTCATCCATTGGTGTAGAAAGAGAAAGATTTTTCTACTATCCTGCAATTCTGTTCATGATTACAGGAATCAATGGCGCCTTCACTACAGGCGATATTTTCAATATGTTCGTATTTTTCGAAGTGCTATTGATCGCGTCCTATTTGCTGATTGTACTGGGCGGCGAGAAACGGCAGCTTCGAGAATCCATTAAATACATATTGGTAAACGTCATTTCATCTGCCCTCTTCGTCGCTACGGTAGCGTATTTGTACTCGATCATCGGCACATTGAATATGGCGGATATTTCGGTGAAGATTGCCGAGATCAATCAACCAGGAATCATTTCTGTCATTGCGATTTTGTTTTTAATCGTTTTCGGAATTAAAGGAGCCATCTTCCCTTTGTATTTCTGGTTACCCAATTCGTACGCTGCGCCACCGATACCCATTCTTGCATTGTTCGGTGCCTTACTGACTAAAGTAGGTGTCTATGCGATCACGCGTACTTATACATTGTTTTTCGTACACGACATCGGGTTTACGCATCAGTTTCTGATGGTCTTGTCGTTACTTACGATCATTGCTGGCTGTATCGGTGCCCTTGCGTATTTCGATTTAAAACAAATCATCATTTACAACATCATTATTGCAGTAGGCGTTATCTTGTTCGGCGTAGCTCAAATGAACACGTCTGGACTAGAAGGTGCGGTCTACTATTTGATTCACGATATGTTGATCAAAGGTGCATTGTTTGTCTTGATCGGTATCATTATTTATGCAACTGGCACGTCGAACTTGCGGGAAATGGGCGGCTTAATTAAAACCCATGCAACACTTGGTTGGACCTATTTAATCGCTGCGTTCGGTCTGGCTGGTATTCCTCCGTTGAGTGGATTTATCGGGAAAGTGCTCATCACAAAAGGTGCGTTTGAAGCGGATCATGTGATCGGCAGTATCATTATTTTGGCTTCTAGCCTCGTTGTGCTACTGTCTGTCATCCGAATTTTCATTTATGCATTTTGGGGGCCTCAGAAGAACGAGCTGCCTGTTCGTGATGAACGCACGTATCGCCAAATGATGTTCCCAGCTATTATGTTGGTACTCATTACGGTAGCGTACGGTGTCGGTGCAGAGTGGCTTATGCCATATATGACGGATGCAGCGAATGTACTAGCTGATCCATCCATCTATATAAATGCGGTGTTAAAGGAGTAGAGGTCAATGGCTTTTCAGATACTATTAAATTTCTTCATTGCAGTCGTTTGGATGTTCATGTCAAGTTCATTGACACCTTCTACGTTCATCATAGGATATCTTATCGGGCTGTTGATGATCATCATGACACGCCGCTATTTCAGTGGACGCTTGTACATTTGGCGTATCTGGTCTGCAATAAAATTAACAGCAATTTTCTTAAAAGAACTCATCATGTCGAATATTTCCGTGTTGCTACTAGTTATCAAACCGGATCTGTCGACTATGCAGCCGATGTTCTTCGCAATGCCAACAGAGCTTGAAAAGGATTGGGAAATCACATTGTTATCTAGTTTAATTACGTTAACGCCTGGTACTGTCGTCGTTCATGTTTCAGATGATCAGCGAACTTTGTATATCCATGCGATTGATGTAGACGATGTGGATGAAGCAATCGATTCTATTAAAAACACATTCGAGAAAGCCATTATGGAGGTGAGCCGAGGATGAACTTGTTTTATTCCGTCTGTCTCGTGCTAGTCATCCTGTCTATGCTCGGATTACTATATCGTGTATGGAAAGGTCCTTCCGTGCCGGATCGTCTAGTCGCGCTCGATGCGATTGGCGTCATGCTCATATCAGCAATCGCGCTGCTTTCCATCTTGTTCGATACACCGTTCTTCATCGATGCGATTCTATTGATCGCCATTATGTCGTTTATCGGCACAGTGTCCTTCTCCAAATTCATTGAGAGAGGAGAGATCATCGAACGTGGACCTAATCGCTGACATTATTATTGTGTTACTCGTTACGGTGGGGATCATTTTCACGATCGTCACAGTCATTGGAATCTTACGGCTTCCGGATGTTTATACACGGGCACACGCTGCTTCAAAGAGCGCTACGCTGGGTGTTATGAGTTTACTGCTTGGTGTATTCCTTCACTTTTGGTGGAATGAAGGCCATTTCAGTGTGGCGCTGTTGCTTGGTATTGTCTTCTTGTTCATCACTTCTCCGATTGGCGGTCACTTAATGACACGCGCTGCTTATATGTCGGGTGTAGAACCTACCAAATTAACGGTTGGGGATGATCTAAAAGAAGCTGTAAAAGAACAACGTAAAGAATCAGATAAAAACACGCCGTATGACGAATAGTCATCCCGGCGTGTTTTTTTTAATAGTATGGATAATAAGGGTAATACGGTTGTGGATAGTATGGATAGCTGTTGTAGTAAGGTGGATAGTATCCTCCACCATAGCCACCGCCATAACCGTAACCTGGAGATATAGCATTACCTAAAAATCCGCCAACTAAACCACCAAGGAATGGTCCGCCGAAGCCACCTCCAAAACCGCCACCAAAACCGCCACCATGATGACCATGACCACGTCCACCGTATCCGCCTCTATAATTTCTTGTCATCCAAGCTCCCCCTTTCCCTCTATCCTATGACCAGCCGGAAAGAAGGAGTGGGGAAAGCGCCTATCGCGAATTATTCTTGTTCTTCCGATTCAGCTGCCAAGCGCTCTACGAAGGTCGCCAATGTACGGACCATCACGCCAGTTGCACCTTTAGGGCCGAGCACATGTGGACTAGCCGCGTCAGACGTACCTGCGATATCTAAATGAATCCACGGTGTATCTCCGACAAATTCTCCTACGAAGCCGCCTCCGAAGATCATATGGCCATCTCGTCCCGGTGAGTTGTTTAAATCTGCAACATCACTTTTTCGAATACGTTTACGATCGCTTTCAGTTAACGGCATTTGCCAAATGAATTCCCCTGTTTCATCCGCGGCTTCCTGGAACTTATTATAGAATGCGTCATTATTCGTTAGTGCACCTGTTTTATCATTACCGAGCGCCACAATGACACCACCTGTTAGCGTAGCCACATCAATCAAATACTCAGCGCCCGCTTGCTTCGCGTAGGTTACCGCATCAGCCAGTACTAAACGTCCTTCTGCATCTGTATTCAACACTTCTATCGTCTTACCGCTTAATGATGTGATGACATCATCCGGCTTGAATGCTTCACCGGAAATCATGTTATCGGATGAAGCAATGACTGCAAGAACATTTTTCTTCGGTCGTGACTCCCCTATGATTGCCATAGCGCCGAGAACAGCCGCTGCACCACCCATATCACCTTTCATTCCGACCATACCGTCTTTAGGCTTCAATGAATAGCCACCTGTGTCATACGTGATCCCTTTACCGACTAGACCGATGACATCTTCCCACTGTTCGGTCGCTTGGTACTTCAGCACAATGAGTTTCGGTTCTTCTACTGAACCTTGATTGACCGCAAGAATTGCTCCCATACCAAGCTCTTCCATTTCCGCTTTACCAAGAATATCAATTTCCAAGTCATAGCTTTCCGCTAATTCTCGTGCGTACTCCGCCATCTTAGTTGGCGTCAATAAATTAGGTGGTACATTGACTAGCGTCCTAGCTTCGTTTACTGCATATGCAGAGATCATGCCCACTTCTCCCGCAGCAATAACACTTTCTTCATCTTCTGTAGTGATGAATGTAACAGTAGTTAGTGGAACTTCCACTTCATTGGATGAAGTCTGGAATCCCTCATACGTATAGGAGCCCATTCCGATACCCTCAGAGGCCAAGAACGCAACGTCCTCACTATCAATCTCTTCGTTACAGAACGGCGCTGTCCAGACCCCTACAGAGCGTATACGGTCTTTGTGTAGTTGTTTACCTACCTCAGCGAATAATTCGCGCAATGGCTGTTCTGTCAGCCGCTTCTGATTGCCTACGCCGACAAAGTACACACGGTCGTAACTTTGCGTTGATAACGCAGGCATTTTAGTAATCGCCTTGAACTTCTGTTGAACGTCATGTGATTTGATCCAGTCTGGTAATGAAGGATGGAAAGATTCAACGAACGTATCAAAGCCTTCTACGTTCTCTGGATGATCTGGTATTCCTACAATAAGTACTTCTACTTCTTTCTGATCAATTGCGGATGCTGTGTCTACGTTTATCATGTGTTGTTCCTCCCCTTTTCTTTACGCGTTCCCCATACTAGTATAGACTAGTCAGATTAGCACTTCCAACTACAAATAATTGTTGGTTACATAACGAGTAGATCCAGATTATGTTATACTGAGTGCAAAACTACTGACAATAAAGGAGTGGATCTCTTGGCTATTTTAGAAAATATACCGCTCCTCGCAGCGCTATTCGCCATCTTTTTTGCCCAATTTGTGAAAATTCCTATTCATTTTTTATTAACACGTAAACTTGATTTTGGACTCATGACTTCCACAGGTGGCATGCCCAGTTCTCACTCGGCAGCAGTCACTGCACTGACAACTTCCATCGCATTCGAAGCCGGACTGGATTCACCATTATTCGCCATATCCGCCATATTCGCGGTCATTGTCATGTTCGACGCAACCGGCATTCGCTACCAAGCCGGACAACAAGCTCTCATCATCAACCAAATGCGCTCCGACTTCCAAATGTTCGTCAGCGATTTAAAGGACTGGCCAAAGAAAGACAACGATACTAAAATCCAGGAACTTAAAACCCTCCTCGGCCACAAACCAAACGAAGTATTCTTTGGCGCTTTAACAGGTATCCTTATTTCGATTATTACGTATACGGTTATATTATAACGTTATCAAACCTACTACCACGCTTGCGGATAGCTCTCGCAGGTGTTGGAGAATCTTTCCCGGAGCACTAAGGATAGTAGAATAAGCTAGGTGAACGGAGATCAGCGGTACCGATACCTCACCAACCTTTCCCATAATAGTAAAAAGCAAAAAAACGGAACTGTCACAAGATGTCGTAAATCACGACTTCCTGTCCAGCTCCGTTTTTCATGTCAATACGTATCAGAACATCTGATATCCCATCTTGCGTAAAACCTTCATCACGAAACCTGCGATAATCGCTCCGACCATACCACTCGCCAAAATCACTATATCGACAGCATGAAGCGACATAAGATTCGCCCCTAGCTCACTAAAAGCAAAACCAGGCTTCGTAATGTATTGATACATCGGCACATCATCAATAATAAAAATCACGATAATCGGATAAATAATAGCCATAAGCCACGTCATACGTAACAGCATATTTAATAAAAAGCCGATACCGAAAAACATAACAATAAATATCAAGATCGATAGCATCACTTGAGCTATGGATATAGTTTGCATGCTTGCTAACCTCCAGTTCATCACTTCCACATTTTACAGGATGATGCGACGGCTTTCAATAGAATGAGACAGTATACACAGAACGTTCTTTACAGATGTCATGAATTCTTAAAATCTAATAGTCGATTTCCTCTACTTCGACTGCTTTCACGGTTGACTTGCTGCCAATTTTAGTGCACACAAAAAGCACTCACAAAAGTGAGTGCTTTTCTATATTCATTATAGAATGTTGAATTTACCTTTTTTAATCGTTAATCCTAGACCGCCAATCATAAATAGAGCACGGTTATCAATCATTTTCTTCATGAATGATGCTTTCGCACCTGTTACTTTTTTGTCGAATACTACACCAATTGCATCGGAATCACCTAAAGAACAAACGCTACCTTTTAAATCTGGTACGAATTCTTTTGTCGGGTTTCCTTTCATCAAGGCAATGATATTGTTAGCAATCATTTCACCTTGTTGCATAGCAATTTGTGCAGTGGGTGGGTATGGACGATTAATTGCTTCGTTGATCATCAATGCACAGTCACCTACTACAAATACATCGTCGTATCCTGGCGCACGCATGTCTTTTTCCACTTTAACACGGGCACGCATGTTTTCTATACCCGATTCTTCGATCAAATGGTTACCGCGAACACCAGCAGCCCATACAACCGTACCCGCTTTGATGAATTCAAACTCATCTTCGCCTTTTTTTATCTTCACGCCTTCAGGAGTTGCTTCTACAACCGGTGTACCGATAGAGAATTCTACACCTTTCGTGCCTAATTGACGCACAGCGTATTCCACAAGTTCCGGATCGAAACCAGGCAATACCATTGGTGCCGCTTCTACACATAGAATGCGAACCTTTTTGGCTGGTACATCATATTCTTTACATAATTCAGGTACACGGTTTCCTAGTTCACCTAGATACTCAATTCCTGTGAAACCTGCTCCACCTACGATGATAGTCAAACGGCTATCGTCTTTTACTTCTTCAGTAGACCATGTAGCGAATTGATATTCCATGTGATCACGAATTTGACGGGCTGCATTCACATTGGCAATCGACAATGCGTACTTGTCCAAACCTGGAATTCCGAAAGTTTCCCCTTCGAAACCAAGGCCGATTACTAGGTAATCATATGTGTGAGAACCGAGATTCGTTTTAACATTTTTAGTCGCAACATCGATGCCCGTAACTTCCGCTTCGATGAACTTTACTTTATTACTATTGATTACACTTGAAATATCATAGCGAACTTGTTCTGGGGATAATGTTCCAGCTGCCGCTTCATGCAACCAAGTAGATTCATAGTGATAGTCATTTTTATTAATCAGAACGATATCTGCTTCATCTGCACCTAATGACTTTTGTAAATTCACAACAGTCATCAAGCCGCCGTACCCTGCACCTAATACTAAGATTGTTGGTCTTTTCACGTAAATCGAACCACCTTTTAGTTTCTTAAACGCCGAGTACGTGTAAAATCAATCTTACTTGGTTTTGCAGTGCCGGCATTTAGTTTGATATTAATATAATCTTGCTTTCATTACTTATAGTAGACCTTTTGAGCACGCATTTCAACAGAATTATTATTGTGCAAATAATCAATTTAGACTAGTAATTTGCCTTTTCTGTAATTTCATCAAATCCCGCTTGACTAAGATGGCTAAATTTATTCGCAATCTGCAGGAGCGCCAGCTTTTTTAGCTGTTCTAAATGAAGTTCCGCAACCACAATTGGCAATCGCATTCGGGTTATCGATGGTGAATCCGCCACCCATTAATGATTCTTTATAATCCACTTTTGTACCTACGAGAATAGCTGCATCCTCTTCTTTCACAACTACAGGAATTCCATGAGCTGTATAAAAGATATCATCGTCTTCTTTTTCTTGGGCAAAGCCAAGACCGTATGTTAACCCGCTGCAACCTCCGCCATTGACGGAAACGCGCAAGAATGAACCTTCTTCTTCGTTATGAGTCATCATTTTTTTCACGTGAAATGCTGCTGCTTCTGTAATCTCTACTGTGTTCGTCATTAATACCACTCACTTTCCACGTTTTCTTTTTATCATATCAATCTTTTTCATCACAATGCAAACAAATAATCCCCCTAATAGGTCTATTTTAATGTATAATAAGACTCAGGAAAGAAAGGAATGATACTAGTGGAAATCAGCCCCTATTACGAGAAAAAGATGCAATGTTTACTGTGTAAAGAGCCTTTCCCTACTACTAAAATTCGTTCTCGCCAAGTAAGAGTAATTGACCATGATAGCGATTTTAGACCTATTTATATAGACAAGGAAGTTAATCCTATTTTTTATAATGTTGCGGTTTGTCCGCATTGCGGTTTTGCATTCACTGATGATTTCGCACCGTATTTTGCGCCAAGCACTAAAGAGTCGATCGCTAAAAATATAACTGCCAAATGGCATAGTCGCTCATTTGGTGGCGTACGGACGAAAGAGCAAGCAGTTGAAGCCTATAAATTAGCGTATTTAAATGCCCACTTTAAAAAAGAAAAGCATTTAACAATGGCTGGGATGATGTTGCGTATAGCTTGGATTTACCGTAATGATGAAAACCGTCAGAAAGAAATGCGTTATCTTGAAATCTCTCGTGATCTGTACATAAGAGCATTTTCTGAAGGTGATTATATCGGAACACAAATGTCCGAAACCCGTGTGCAATATATCATTGCAGAATTATCCTGGCGCATCCAGGATCGTGCAGAAGCCATACGCAACTTTTCACGTGTAATTGAAACGCAAAAAAGATCGACAGAACCTACCATCATCCAGATGGCAAAAGATCGATGGCAAGAAATCCGTGATGAACAAATTGCTCATAAAACTAGCTGAATAATGAAAACCGTGCAAAGAAGATCATACTTCATTTGCACGGCTTTTTTATTTAATGAAATTAAAAAACCTGTTCTACTTCTACTACGCCTGGTACTTCTTCAAGTAATGCACGTTCAATACCAGCTTTTAATGTAATCGTCGAACTAGGGCAAGTTCCGCATGCTCCTAAAAGGCGCAACTTCACTATTCCTTCGTCAATATCCACTAGTTCGCAGTCCCCTCCGTCTCGCAAGAGGAATGGGCGCAATTTATCTAGCACTTCTTTTACCGGCTCATATAATTTAATATCTGTTGTCATTGTAATCACACTCTCCTTTCCTTATACTTATTATAAACTGCCAAGCAGAAAAAATCCAATAATGAATCGGAGGTTTGATTAATATGTCACAATCCCCAGTAACAATTGAAGTATATGGAGCAGAAGTCATCTGTGCTAGTTGTGTCAATGCACCATCTTCCAAAGATACGTATGAATGGCTCCAAGCGGCAATATCGAGAAAGTACCCTGAACAACCGTTTACTATTACGTATATTGATATCGAGCAAGAAGTAACAGAATCACGGCAGCAGGAAATCGTCGAGAAAATTCGTGAAGACGAGTATTTTTATCCACTCGTAATGATTAATGACGAAATGATCGGTGAAGGCCATATCCAACTGAAACCTGTTTTTAACGCATTAGAAACATATGGTTATCAACCAGGATAAATTGATAATTTGATGGATTAATTGAGAACAATACATTCACCGAAGCGGTCGTTCTATGTTGAACCGACCGCTTTTTTGTATCCATTGACAATTAAACAAAATTACAGCTAAAAAAAGCCACTTCATGGAAGTGACTTGTACATAGTAGATTACCCATTATGCCATTTATACATCCATAGCAAGCCGGATTTCATTAGACGAGCGATTCTTCCTGTAACAGTACGATCCGCCAAGTACGCAAATCCTTGTTTCTTTCCTAATGAACCCATGAAGCCTTTTAGTTTTAGTTCAGGCATTTCAAGCATCAGCGGTTCACCTTTCCAAGTAGAGCGTAATACTTGAACGATTTGCTCCCCTTGTACTTCTGCCAACTGAGCGCTTGGTGCGTGTGGAAGCGCAGCAATGTCCCCGACAACATACACGTTTCGGTAACTTGGGACTTGATGATATTGATTGAGGACGATGCGGCCTGAACGGTCTTTCTGAATGACTAAATCGTCCACGACCTTACCTGGTTTAATACCAGCCGTCCAAACTACTGCATCTACATCAATTGTATCCTCATGGTTATACAGAATGTGTTCGCCAACTTTAGTAATGTTAGAATTCGCAACGACTTCTACTTCGTTCTGATCAAACCAGCCTTTTACGAAGTTACTCAATCGTTCAGGGAAGTCACGCAATATACGCGGGCTACGGTCGAACAATTTGATTCTCAAATCCGGACGACTTTCACGTAACTCACTCGCTAATTCGATACCGCTAAGCCCAGCACCAACGATTCCTACTGTGGCGCCATCACCTAATCCTAGTAACGTCTGATACGTCCTGCGGGATTTGCCGATTGTTTGGATACTTAGCGTATGTTCAGCCGCTCCAGGTACGTTGTGGTAGTTATCTTCACTACCTAGCCCGATGACTAATTCGTCATACGGAAGTGCTTGACCGTCTGCCAACAACACTTCTTTTTCTTCAAGTTTAATTTCTTGAATCTCGCCTTCTACCACTTTCAATTGGTCATGAACAGGGATTGCTACACGTACATCGGAATCAGAAACCGTTCCTGCAGCCAGTGCATAAAATTCTGTTTTCAAACTATGAAATAGGGTTCTATCGACAAGTGTAATTTCAATATCGCTTGGTAATTCTTTATTTAGCAAACGCAATAAAATTCTCATGTTACCATAGCCGGCGCCTAGTAAAAGTAATTTTCTCATAAAGTTCTCCTTCTATGTCTATTTTCTCGTTCTTCTCATTTGCTATTATAGCAGTTTGTGATAACTTTCACAATATGTCATGTTCATTGACGATTTTGTAAAAAAAGAGTACCATTTCTAGTAGGCGAGGTGAGAAAGATGAATCCCATCGTGGAGTTTTGTATGAGTAATTTGGCAAATGGTGCCTACCCCGTATTCGAAACGTTGGAACGTGATCCAAACATCGACGTACTAGAATATGGCTGTTTGAGCTATTGTACGAAATGTAGTGATACGTTGTACGCAATTGTGAATGGTGAACTTGTTGAAGCGGAGACTGCGGATGAATTGACAAAGGAAATTTATCAGTTCATTGAAGAGAATCCCCTTTTTTAATAAAAATAAACCTACGGGATGTCTTGAAAGCTATTACGCTTTTAGGACATCCTTTTTTGAATGGGATTAAGGTGAGATCTGTGTGTATATTAGCAGAAGAGAGGTAACTAGTGGATGAAGGGATTAAGGCTCCAGCTGGGGACGCTTCAATCCTACGTTGAGAGTGGTGGTATTCAAATCACCTACTGTTATTAGTGTGTTAATTATTGTTATCTTTGAATTTGGTTATTTCAAAATCAAATCCCTGTAAAAAACTGATTACAAGCCCACATTCAATACACAACAAAAAGTATCACCAACTCAAATTGTAAGGGATTGGCGCGTAGGAGGGGCGACTCCTAGAGGATCAGCTCACCGCGAGCCCTCAGGAACGCGTCCCCTCCAAAGCGCCAATCCCCACTCCAACAGCCTGCTAGCCTAGTCTCTACAGCTATCCTAAACAAAAAAGCCATCTCAAGAATCCGTAACGTTACGGCTCCTGAGATAGCTCCATATTACTTCAGCCAATCCGCAAGCGAATTCAGCAAATAAGTTGGTTGCTGCGCCTTCTCCAACACTTCTTCCATAGGCGTGACCCCTGTTGCGACATACGCCGTATCTATACCATAGCGAATCCCCGCCATAATATCCGTATCGTAATTATCGCCAATCAGAATCATGTCTTCTTTCTCGTACATCCCTTGCTGGCGAATGAACTCCAGCATATACGGCTCTGGCTTTCCTACAATGAGCGGCTTTGTATCTGTAGCTGCTTCCATCAACGTCAGGAAAGATCCGTTAGCTGGTACTAGTCCCTTTTCAGTCGGGAATTTGATGTCTTGATTGGTGCCTAAAAAATGAGCACCGTTACGTATCGCCAAACAAGCATCCGCAAGTTTATCGTATGTAATCTGACGATCAAGTCCCATTAAAACGACATCAGGATTCGTTGTGGTAATATTGATGTTTTCAAGTTCCAGCGCTTCACGCAATCCTTCTTCACCAATCATCATGACGTTTGCACCTTCATAATGCTGTTTGCAATAACGAGCCAGCGTCGTGGCTGAATTCATAATGAAGTCGGTTTCTGTATTCACACCAAAACCTGCGAGTTTCTTCTGTTGAGCAGTACGCGTCAGAGCCGCGTTATTCGTAATGAAATACGTTCCCTTCCCCTGCGCTTGGCATGCTGCAACAAAATCTACAGCTTCTTGGATTGGTTCACTACCACGATACATCGTGCCGTCCAAATCGAAGCAGTAGGCTTTATATTGTCTCATCATTCTGTTGGCAGAAACGCCGAAACTGGACCTAATTCATTCGTCAAGTAGTCTCGAACTTGTCCTGGGAATTGTTGTAGTTCATCAAGTGTCTCACGGATAGATCGTGCTACTTTATCTGAATCGACTTCCACGAATTGGCGGACAATCATTGGACGTAATGAAATGAATGCTTTTAATGGGATAGCTTGTTCAGATTGAATGACTTTTTCATCTTCAAGAATATCGATAATATCATCGTAACTTCCAGGATCACGCATGATGAATCCGTCAATCATAGAATTACCTACGTCAATGATTCCTTCAATCAAGCCATGTGCAATTCTCTCTAAAGCAAGTTTATTTACATCGCTTTGTAGCCAGTTCGTTTCCTTTTCAAATATATCGATTAACTGCTCCATATACACTAACGTTTTATTAATTTGATTTTGATCTACAAAATACATAATGTTTTTCCTCCTCATATACTTCATACGTCTATCTTACCATATTTATTGCAGAACGAATGAAAGCTCCGAGCAAATTTGCCCGAAGCTTTCATTTTTATTGCTCCACTTTAGGAGTAGATGCCGTTTCAGGTTGTACTTCTTCTACAACTTCCACTTCCGTTAGTTCCGGTTTTACTTTTCCGATCTTTTTCAAGATGAAATACGCGCAACCGAAATTACAGTATTCATAAATATAATCTTGGACGGTACTGATTTTTGTTTCATATGTGGATTTGGAATTACGGTCTTCGAAAAAGCCTTTTAATCGTAATTGACCATATCCCCAGTCCCCTAAAATAAAGTCATACTTTAACAGTACTTCGCTAAAGCGTTCATTCAAGGCTTCTTCATCGAACCCATCACGAAACTCTTCTGCGATTTCATATTGCATATTTTCTAAAATAACCATTCTCTGCTTCACTTCCATTTAGCTGCTCGCTTGTCCTTCAAGTTTCAGCAGTTCTTCACCTTGGCGCTGTTTCTCTTTAGCCGAAGCATTAACTTGCTCGTCTGCGTGGTAGCTTGAACGCACAAGCGGCCCCGCCTCACAATGAGAGAATCCTTTAGTCATTGCGATTTTACGCAATTCACCAAACTCATCGGGCGAATAATATTTTACCACTTTAGCGTGTTTTTTTGTCGGTTGTAAGTATTGACCAATTGTCATGATATCTACGTTGTGTGCACGAAGGTCATCCATTGTCTCAATAATTTCTTCCACTGTTTCTCCAAGTCCGACCATTAATGAAGACTTCGTCGGGATCTCGGGATACATGTCTTTTGCACGTTGAAGTAACTCAAGTGAACGATCATATGTTGCACGCGCACGAATTCTCGGCGTTAGACGGCGTACTGTTTCAATATTATGGTTTAAGATATCTGGTTTTGCATCCATTAAACGTTGCAAGTTTTCTATATCTCCACCCATATCCGAAGGCAGCACTTCAATAGAAGTAAATGGATTTTTTCTACGTATCGCCCGAATGGTTTCAGCGAAAATAGCCGACCCTCCATCTTTCAAGTCATCGCGTGCTACAGCAGTTACAACAGCATGTTTCAAATTCATCAATTCAACGGATTCCGCTACGCGTTCCGGCTCAGCGGTATCTAGTTCATTAGGTAAACCTGTTTTGACTGCACAGAAACGACATGCACGTGTACACACAGCACCTAAGATCATAAAGGTAGCTGTACGACGCTCTCCCCAACACTCATGAATATTCGGGCAACGTGCTTCTTCACATACAGTATTCAAGTTTTTCTCGCGCATTAATTTCTTTAAACCTGTATAGTTCTCGTTGGTGTTTAGCTTAATCTTCAGCCAATCTGGCTTTCTAATATGCTCAGATTTTCTTCCTGTCTCAGGTTTGCATGACAACGCTACCGACTCCATTCTGTTGATAGATTCTACTCATGTCAATGTAACATAAATTCAGATAACCTTCAATTATAGTTGACACACATTGCAAGCAATAAGGTAAGCGAGTAGAAATTTAGAATAAGGTGACTGATTTTGTATTTTCATTGCAGTGGCGGAGGTTTTATTGTGCGTATGACTTTGTACACTTTCCCAAACACTAATTCACAATAAAAATACACCTGCAACCAAGTTTCTGGTTGCAGGTGTAAATCGTTTACTGTTCGATTTTGAATTTCTTTTTGAATTTACTGAGGATCGTAGCGTAAAAGATGCTAATAAATAGACCGCCCCAGATGATCGTCACACCGAGTAGCATCATGAGGATTGCAGAGCCGCTCATTCCTGTATCCATTTATAGACCCCCTTTATCTTCATCATAATCTGATGTAATTCTTGTGTTGTCTCTCCATTTTAGCGATGTGAATACGATCGACATAACAAATGCACCAATTGCAACTGGCCATCCTATTGTCCATAAGAATGACGTTGGATATCCCTCGTAGTTTTCAGCGATATTGTCTTTGATTAGGAAGAATAACATCGTACCCAATACTACTGGTGTAATGAATGATAGCGATACTTTCCACCACCAGCCAAGACGAATATCCGATACTGCGTTGGCATGCTGTTCGAACAAACCTAGTTTCCGGAATACCCAAGCTAGTAAGACGACTTCGACTAAACCGATGACTGCAATACCGAATTGGTTAATGAAGTAATCCGCTACGTCTAGGAAGTATAAACCGCCATTTGTAGCGTATAGCAAAGAAATCACTGCTGAGAGTCCGACGCCAATAGTTACTGAACGACGTCTTGAAATATTGAATTTATCTGACATACCTGCGATATATGTTTCGGTAATTGATATTAGTGAAGTAATACCCGCAAGTGTCAGTGACAGGAAGAAGAATGCGCCGAACAGGCCATTTAATCCTGGCATTTGATTGATAATTTCAGGGAACACGACGAAGGCCAAACCTACACCAGCTGTCGCAACGTCTGCTACTTCCACCCCTGAATTCGTTGCCATGAATCCTAGTACTGCGAATACTCCGATACCCGCCAATAACTCAACAGAAGAGTTCGCAAAACCTGTAATAAATGCGTTATTCGTAATATCTGATTTCTTTGGCAAATAACTAGAATACGTAATCATGATAGCAAATGCGATCGATAAACTAAAGAAGATATGTCCATATGCTGCAACCCATACACGTGGGTTCAGTAACTTATCGACATCTGGTTTAAAGAATGCATCCAGTCCAACCATAGCTCCATCTAGTGTGATTGCACGGATGACGACGAATAAGAAGAGTATGAATAGAATAGGAATAAATATTCTGTTCGCTAATTCGATCCCTTTCTTTACTCCACCGATCAAAATGATATAACAAATAACCCAGACGAATAGTAGTGGCAATGCCACGCCCCCTACAATTCCCCCGACATCTCCTGGATTATCCGCCAATTTTAGAACATCACCGAAGAAGAACGCTTCAGGTTCTTTCCCCCAAGATAAGTTAAATGAGTAGATCGTGTATTTCATTGCCCATGCAATGATCACGGCATAGTAGGTGGAGATAACGAACGATACGAAAATCCCCCACCATCCTAAGAACTCTGCTTTCTTACCGTTTAAACGGAAGAATGATAGAGGTGCGGATCCACGGTATTTATGACCAATTGTGAATTCCATGATCAGAATCGGGATACCAGCTGTTAATAATGCAAATAAGTACGGGATAAAAAATGCGCCGCCGCCATTTTCATAGGCTACATAAGGAAAACGCCAAATGTTTCCAAGTCCTATAGCTGATCCGACCGCAGCCAGTATAAAACCTGCTCTCGTTCCCCACTGTGAACGATTCTCCATACAACTCACCTCTTTTTGTTATTTTACAAAACTTTCATGATTCAATTTATTCTGATAATTATAGTTCCGTATATTTAGTATAAACAGCCCAATTCGAGATGTCAAAACAAATTTAGACTAAGAATGAAGTAATTATCACTCTTAGTCTAAAAGGTAAACTATGCTATTTGTTCCGCGCGTTTCTTTCCTTTAGCGCTCAAGTACGTAAATAAAACTATTAAAGTAATAATAACAGCTACTAAACCGATCCAGACAGACCCAGTCAGCCCGAGAACGATGTAGCCGATTACCGCTACACTTGCCGCAACAAGCGCATAAGGCAACTGGGTAGATACGTGATCCATATGGTTACAACCTGCTCCAGTAGAAGACAAAATGGTCGTATCAGAAATCGGTGAACAATGATCTCCGAATACCGCACCTGCAAGTACTGCCGCCAACGCTGGTAATAATAATTCAGGTGCCGCATTGACCATGATAGTACCCGCAATCGGCATCAAGATACCGAAAGAACCCCATGAAGTACCTGTCGAGAATGCCATTAACCCTGCTAATACGAAGATCAATACTGGAAGGAAAGTGACTGGAATATTTAATTGCTCTACCATCGTAGAAAGGAAGAGTCCTGTATCTAGGGAAGCGATTAGTTCAGTCAATCCCCAAGCGAAGATTAAGATGAGAATGGCAGGCATCATCGCTCTCAATCCGCTAATAAATGCACGGCCCATCCATGAAACACTTGCTGTTTCGTTCTTTTCCATTTGTAAAATATATAACAACATAGCTAGCAATGTTGCCGTAGTACCGCCAATTACCAAAGAAAATGGTACATCAGTGTTTTCAAAGATAGCCCAAATATCGAAAACGCCTGCTTCTTTATAGCCTGTGAAAATCATCATACCAAGCGTTACCGCAATCAACGTCACGATCGGTGCAACCAAATCGCGAACTTTTCCGTGCGTATGCTCAGGGAATTCTTCTTTTAGTTGACCCGGAATTTCTTTAGTTTGGTCAAATAGTTCCCCTTCATTCGTTGCACGATCTTCATGCTTCTTCATTTCGAAGAAGTCATTATTCGTCCAAGCGAAGAAAAAGACCATCGACAATGTCGCAATAACATAGAAGTTCATCGGTGCCATCATAATGAATGCAGTTAATGGTGAATAACTCACCGCTGCTGTCGTACCTAAAATAAGCGCAAGTTGTCCAATTAAGAATGCGCCCCAACTAGAGATGGGTGACACGACACAAATCGGTGCCGATGTAGAGTCAATGAAATACGCCAATTTCGCACGAGAAATCTTGTGCTGGTCTGTAATCGGTCTTGCAATCTGTCCAACTGCTAAGGCATTGAAATAGTCATCCACAAAAATTGCAATCCCAAGCCCCATCGTCAACAGCTTCGCGCCACGTTTTGTACGGATACGCGTGACTGCCCAGCGTGCAAATGCGGCACTTCCTCCCGATAGGCTGACGAATGCCGTAATGACACCTAGTAATAAAAGAAATAGCATGATAAATATATTGTACGTATTGAGTCCGCCATCCCAAAACGAAACTGTCATGGCTCTCCATACACCTTTTAGTGTCTCGAACGGAGCAAAGTTCGCTAAAAGTAAAGCTGCTGTAACAATTCCTGCTCCTAATGATAATAGTACTCTCCTCGTCGCTAACACCATCACGATGGCGATGATAGGAGGTAAAATAGAGACCCATGTTCCGATCATTGTAATTCCTCCTCTTTCTAGTTGCTAGATGAAATCGAAATGCAGAAGATCTTTCGAAGAGTGGAAAGCTGATACTATCCTGTAATTCCTTAATTTCCCGATAAAAAAAGCCAACTCCACAGGCAATAGCATACGTGTAGGAGTCGGCCAGTCAATTGATCAAGCAATAATTCATAAATCGCAGTACAATTGGCAACTGTAGCTCTCCATACATTTATCGCTGTATGACAGTGTCATTCCTCTTCGAAATGACCCCAACTTGAGAAGTTGACCCTTCTCAAACTTCGGCATTGCCTCCTTTCGCTCGCGGTCCTAGATGTCACTCTCTCGCCAGTTACTTATAAACAATGCAGCCTCTACGTAAGTCTCGATATTCTTCTGTACCTAGTGTAGCAATAATCGACATTGTTCACAATAGCCTTTTACTCCGTCTTCTCAAGTGGGACTTCAATTTGCGCTGGTGTTTGTTCTCCTTTCGAATAAATTTGAGGTACCTTTCCTCTTATCAAGCCAATCGCAATCGGTATTTTCTGCTCTACTACACTCCTACTTGTTGCTAGCGGTACAATAATCTGCACATTGACTTGTAACATTAGATACACTTCCACATACGCATTATTGATACCAAATTCACGAATATCGGTTTCTACTGTTGCATGTACATCTCCAACGACGTGGAAGCGGATAGGGATTTTTGGCCCCAAGTTACCGAGCAACGGAATATTCGCTGCTTGCCCAATTGGAACAAAAAACACAATACCTTGTTCTTTTTCCATGCGATCTGGATTATACTCGAGATCTCCGAGTGGCGGTAACATATCCAAATCTCCGCCTTCTGCACGCTCTAGATGATTTTCTACAAGTTGATGAATTTCCGACATAACCTGGCTAATGATTTCTGCGTTAAACTTAGTCGTCACCGTATCTGTTGTATCGTCGGGGACGTTTTCGATAATTTCATTGACATCGTAAACACTGGTGGTGCGATTATTAATGGCTTGACTGATGACGTGACTTGCTATTTTTTGCGTTTGTACTTCAGCATATTGTGTGTAAATTGGCGTTAGCTGTTTGTTGACCGTATAGAAAAACATCGCCACTCCCACCAAAATGCCCGGGATGACAAAGCGCAGTATGATTTTGCCATAGTTATGTTTCTTTGGCCGTTTTTGATTCGTATAAAACCGCATAAATACGCCTCCTACTTCACATTATGCGAAATAGGAGGCGTACATAACTAGCGTTCATTGAAATATTTTTTTCCATACCAACCGAGAATATCGCGAAGCATTTCCGGCATGATGTATTCTTTCTTAGCCTCTTTTAGTAATGGATAGAAAAAGCCAAACGTGAACATATCAAGTGTTGCCAACGTATACATCTCACCTGGCACGACCAAACGGTTTCCTGCAAATAATTGCCCGTTCGTGTTTCGGTATAAGTGCTCATGTATCATGCTACCCATCAGCGTACCACGAAAACCTAGACCTTTTATTGGAAGTTCCGTCCACTTTGGATCAAGTGACTGCTCGTAGATCGTCAGCAGATCAGTACCATCCAAATGGATAAGACATGGGTTGATAGGATGCGGCAATAAAGAGTGTAAATCCCCTCTTGTTACCCAACCTTTATCTAAACTACCGAGGAATATCCCTGCGTTAAACAACGCACAGTCAGCATCCAGATACGTCAGTAATGCACGGCCAAACAGCGAGGATAATGGACTTTCTCCTGAAAGGCGCTGCGATAACGGAGAAGGATTATAAAACACTGGTACTTCAAGAGTCTCTTCCCCTTTGGCAAATAAGCCATTCACTTGTTCAATATCCTCTTCTGACATTTCCATCATCTGTGTTGGAAAAACTTCTGCTTTCATATGAACGACTTGACCCGTCATGCGGTCTACATCGACTTGGACATGACCGACATAATGACCGAATTTTTCAGCTGCCGCAAGTAGCGTATCGTCAACCCACTCACCATTCGGTAATAAATGATGCGTGTGTGCGCCTAAAATGACATCGATCTCCGGACATTGCGTAGCCAATAGACGATCTTCATTGATTCCTAAATGGGAAAGACACACGATGACATCGCATTCTGGACGCAAGCTGCGTGCCATTTCCTGCAACGCTGCATGCGGTTCAGCTACACTCCAGCCAAGTTGTTCATAAAAGGCGTAGTATGGAGCTGTAGCACCTATGACACCGATGCGCACACCTTCTGTAGTCTCAAATATTTTAGACTTCTTCGCCCAGCAAGGCACCTTACCGTCCAGTTCAGTCAAGTTGCACAGCACTACATCAAAGTGCGCATCTTCATATAATGTATTCAGCGCACCCTTAGACATAGTAATACCTTCATTATTGCCAATCGTCACGGCATCGTATCCTGCTTTATTTAATAATTCGATATTTCCTTTACCTTCTGTTCCTTCGGTAAACGGATGAGATCTGTCAATATGGTCTCCAATATCAAATAGAAAACAAAACTCCCCATTGGCTTCAGCTTGTTGCTTGCGCTCTTTAAGAAAATGCTGGATTTGTGGCCAGTTTTCGAAATGACTATGGACGTCATTCGTATGATAAATGTGAATCGTCGCTACCGTTTCCTTCATATAGGTCAACCCCAAATCCCCTCATAAATGGAACGTAATCCAAAGATGAGTAAAATGATGCGTATGACTAAAACTAATGTTTCTGACTTCATTTTGCTATTTAAATAGGCTCCTAGCATTCCACCGAAATAGGCTCCTGGCACAACAGGAATCGTATAAAGCCATGGTACATGACCGAGTGAAATATGCGAAATCGAGTTGACGATAGCTGATAAGAATACCATTAGCATCGATGTCGCGACCGCCACATGTGGTGGGAACAAGAATAGTAAAATCATGGCTGGAACGATCATCGTACCGCCACCGATTCCGAATAACCCTGACGTAAATCCAATGAACAACGCCAATAGAATGGCAAACCAAATGGGATATCCATAGATATGCGTTTTACCTTGAGGATCAGTAAACTTGATCTTTTTTCCGTTATCTACAAACCACCTAATCGGCTTCAAATATTTCCTCGTTAGTAACAGTGTAGATAAAACAATGAGCAATATACCAAAATATAAATTAAATGATTGCAAACTTACATTTTTATTGACCAACGCACCGAGTACGATACCTGGTATACTCGCAGCAAAAAATAGAAAAGCACTGCGATAATCAATTGTCTTTACCTTCATATAGGATAGTGTCGAGCCAAGTCCATTCGCAATCATCATGATGACCGACAGGCCAACCACACTTTGCGGTGTAATATCAGGAATCATTCCAAGATTTAATCCGACAAACAATGTGACCGGAACCAAGATCGTTCCGCCACCAAGACCGGCAATTGAACCGATAATACCCGATGCCAAACCAATTAAGGCGAGTGCTACAAACTCCATTAGTGATCCCCCTCAAACAAGTCCATTTGCTTGGTGAGAGGCTGCCCGTATTCTATGTTGAGTAACCCTGCAAATTGTTTGGCATTCTTCGCCGCATGCTGACCAGAGTTATTATTAAAAATGACAAATACTTCTTCAGTCTGCTTCTCAAGATGTTTAACGATTTCACTCATACTCTCTAATTCTTTATCATTATAATCATAAAGATAGCGGACTTTACGCCAAGCTTTACTATCCCCCATCGTATTGACCCAACCTTTATCATTGCGTCCGTGGAGTCGTAACAGCACTTTCTCGTCGGTCGCAACCGGAACAAGAGGGACACTTCCATCCCCTACCTGCGGCTCATCACAGACCACATGGATAACGTTCAAGTCTTTCAGAAAATTGAGTGTTTTTTCTCGATATGCTGGAGAGTACCACGTTTGATTGCGGAACTCTACTGCTATCGGTAACGGCTGTAATTGTTCATGCACATAACGAATGCGATCCACGTTTTCTTTCTTGCAGTCAAACCAAGGTGGAAACTGAACAAGTACCATCGCAAGCTTTCCTGCCTCAACAAACGACGTTAGCGACAGCTTAAACAGCGAGAACATCTCCTCTTCAGAATCATAGGGAATCTTCCCACGCTGATGACCTGTAATGGCCTGATACGCTTTCACGACGAATTGGAAATTAGCGGGCGTCTCCTCTGTCCACTTATCCATTACTTTCTTCGATTGAATCGCATAAAACGTCGAATCTAACTCGACGATTGGAAAGTGTTTACTATAATCTATAAGTTTTTTATTCGCCACTGTATGCTCATTATATAGGCTAGGATGGTCTCCCCACCCTGTCAGGCCAACATGTATCATGGAAAGCCCTCCTCTTTTTATCTTTAGCTTAGTGTATCATATCTTATGTATTATCGGAAAAATCGTACTTACTGACTTGGCTTTCCCCTCATCTGGATTTTGCTAAATCAACTCGATTTCATTACCAAGTAAAAAAGCGTCTCGAGATAGGATCCCCGAAACGCTTTTTCTATGATTAACCTTGCCACGCGCTCATTCCACCGCGTACATTCGTCACATTCACGAACCCTGCCTTCTTCAGCTGTGTTGCCGCATTTGAACTGCGCATGCCGCTTTGACAGATGACAATGACTTCTTGATCTTTCTTCAATGTTCCCATTTTATTCGAAAGCACATTTAATGGGATATTCTTAAATTGCTTAATATGGCGCCCTTTATATTCAGCAGGTGAACGTACATCGATCAACTGGACGTTTTGATCTTTTAGTCTATCTTTTAATTGTTCAGTTGAAATTGTTTGCACACCTTTTGCAGGCTTCATTCGCCAAACTACTAAGCCGACGACAAGTGCTATGATGATCCATCCCATAATTGGTGCCTCCTATTAGTGAGTCCATTCTATGATGACGAGGATCACACCCATCACCATAAATGCTATATTGCCAATACAAAAGCGCGGAAATAACTTCTTTTCCATATTCTCAGCTGATTGAATTGTACAGCCCCGCTTGAACACAATCTGTTTGAATTTATTCATGCATCCAATGCAGCGTGAATACTTGCTGGATCAAAGCCAATAATCCATTTCCCATTCAACTTCGTTTGTGGAACGCCCATTTGTCCCGTTAACTCCATCAAACGCTCTCCCTCTGCCGGATTCGTAGAAACGTTAATCGTCTCGTAAGGTACATGGATTTCGTCTAGATAATTCGTCATCATCGTACAATACGGACAAGTAGATGATACATATACAGTTGCTTTTTCAGACATGTGAAAAGCTCCCTTCCATTCGTTTATATATGTATTATATACCCCTCTAGGTATATAATCAATGAATTGGTTTAGCGTTAGGATGGCACTTATCGCTCATGACGTACATGCTAATATAAAGAGTGAATGGATGAAAATGTGCGCCGTTCTATTACAACAAATTTAAGCGAAATGAAGAGCATTAAAAATGACGTCTCTATGATTAAGTCAGATGTTAGCACACTCAAGTCAAATGTCGGGACACTTAAGTCGAATGTCGATGTCCTCAATACAGAAATGTTAGAAGCAAAAAAGGCACAACAATTGACTGATAAGCGCTTGTCCTCTATTGATAGTAAACAGGATATTATCTACAAGCAAACTGGATCTTTATCTGAACCACAAATGAAAACCCCCTCCTTACTTGAACAAGTCCGATTAGATGTAGAATTCACCTATCAAAAGACCGCGATGAATGATTTATACATCAACCGTATTGAAACGCATTTCATTCACAAACACTAGATAGCAAATAAAAAACAAGCGTGTCTGGATGGACATACTTGTTTTTTATCGTAATACGATTCATTTTTTCTCCATATTACCTGCTCGCTGTGTTCACTCTATCTCCAACTAGCTTATCCTTTGCCTCGTTGTATTGCTGCGCTAATTGTGCAACATAATCTTTTGTCGGTTGTACTTTATCGACCACACCAATTCCTTGTCCACAGCCCCAAATATCTTTCCAAGCTTTTTGACCCGCATCTCCACCAAAATTCATTTTACTTGGATCACTTTCCGGCAAGTTCTCTGGATCTAAGCCCGATGCACGGATCGATGCAGCCAAATAATTCCCATGTATTCCGGTGAAATAATTACTGTACACAATGTCATCCGAAGTTGCATCCACAATGGCCTGTTTATATTCTTCAACTGCTCTTGCTTCTTCAGTGGCGATGAATGGAGACCCGATATACGCAAAGTCTGCCCCCATTGCTTCAGCAGCTAATACGCTACCGCCAGTTGCTATAGAACCTCCAAGTGCTAGTGGACCATCAAACCATTCACGGATTTCTTGAACGAGTGCGAACGGACTTTTTGGACCCGCGTGCCCGCCTGCTCCTGCTGCTACGGCGATTAATCCATCCGCCCCTTTTTCAATAGCTTTCTTGGCAAACATATTATTAATAACATCATGCAAAACAATCCCGCCGTAACTATGCGCAGCCTCGTAGACATCTTCTCTTGCACCTAGAGATGTAATAATGATAGGAACTTTATACTTCACACACAGCTCCATATCTTCTTGTAATCTTTCATTGGACCGATGAACGATTTGGTTGATAGCAAAAGGTGCAGCTGGTTTAGTAGGATTTTTTGCATTATAGTCCGCTAATTCTTCCGTAATCTCAATCAACCACTTTTCGAATTGCGCAACCGGTCTCGCATTTAATGAAGGCATAGAACCGATCACTCCTGCTTTACACTGCTCAATCACCGTCTTAGGATTACTAATAATAAACATTGGGGAAGCAATCACCGGAAGACTCATACTTTTTTTTAGTTCTACTAGATTCATCAATAACACTCTCCTTTTAGCGTAAGCGCTTTCAAATTGTATTCAGTGTTTGTCAAGAACATCCACTCTCCGCTCTTCATGACTACCAAATCTTTGATACATGTATATACATGTATTTTACTTGATTTTTTTGAGTTGTCAATCAATTTATGAATGAATATTCATTTTTATGTGGATGAACTTTTGAATTTGTCTATCACATTTTGTAACGTGCCCAACTTCTCCAGTAAATCCATATACTCTGCTTTACCTATAGAACCTTCAATTTCTTCCTGTACTCGTATCCAAATAGGCGTAGCGTCATTTAATTTTTCGTACCCTAATTCCGTTATCATGACTACTTTTGTTCGCGAGTCTTGCTCTGCCCTTTTGATTTGTACATATCCTGAATCGTTTAAAATATTCAAGTTACGTGTTACGGTCGTTTGATCCAACAACATAATCTCGCCCAATTTACTAATCGAAATATGGGGTGAAGTATAAATATTTCCAAGCATATAATACTGGGTGATTTTCAATCCCGTAGGTTTCAACAGATGATTGTACAGTTGCGTAAGTGAACCCGATACTGTACGCAGATTAGCACTGGCGCATACGTCAATAATATAAGCTGCTTGCTCCTGATCCAAATCTTTTTTCATGAGATGCACCCCTTCCTTAAAAATGAATATAGCCATGTTTCAGCTATCCTTGACAATTTATCCTATTCTAGATTAGTCTACATGTAGCATATTAACTTTTGCGTTGGATTCTCGATAGACTGAGTAGTATGCTCCAAATGTATGTATATACATGTATTGGTAGTATATCATGGAAATGGGGGTAAAGAGGATGATGAAAGAACTTAATTTATTGGACAGTATTGATTTGGAACAGACGCTGATTGGTGCATTGGGAATTACCTTTAAAGAACTAGATCCCGACAAAGTCGTCTGTGAAATGCCAGTTGGACCGAAAACTGTTCAGCCTATGGGATTACTACATGGTGGCGCTTCAGTAGCACTCGCTGAAACAGCTGCTAGTATTGCTGCTGCCTTAAACGTAAATCCCGAAACGCATTATCCCGTTGGCCTCGAAATTAATGCGAATCATATACGAGGTAAAAAGGATGGTGTAGTGACTGCTACTGCCATCCCTTTTCACAAAGGGCGTACATCGATGGTATGGGATATTCAAATTACGGATGAAGAAGAAAAATTAATTAGTGTTTCTAGATGCACGATTGCAATTGTTGAGAAGAGATAAGATAGACCATAAAAAATGTCTACAAAAAAACCTGCCGCATCATGTAGATGCGTGCAGGTTTTTGTTGTTTTATCCGATGGAACCTTCCATCTCGAACTTGATCAAACGGTTCATCTCTACCGCATATTCCATCGGTAGTTCTTTTGTGAATGGCTCGATGAAGCCCATAACGATCATTTCTGTTGCTTCCAATTCAGGAATACCACGGCTCATCAAATAGAAGAGCTGTTCTTCAGAAACTTTTGATACTTTTGCTTCGTGTTCCAATGAAATATTGTTGTTCAAAATTTCATTGTATGGAATCGTATCTGAAGTAGATAGCTTATCCATGATCAACGTATCACACTCAATGTTGGCACGAGCTCCGTCCGCATTACGTCCGAAGTGGACAATTCCGCGATACGTTACTTTTCCGCCGTGTTGAGAGATTGATTTTGAAACAATAGTAGAAGACGTGTTAGGTGCCAAGTGCATCATTTTCGCGCCGGCATCCTGGTGCTGTCCTTTACCTGCTAATGCGATGGATAGAGTCAGACCACGTGAGCCTTCACCTTTTAGGATGACTGCTGGGTACTTCATCGTCAATTTAGAACCAATGTTACCATCAATCCATTCCATTGTCGCATTCTCTTCACATACCGCACGCTTCGTTACCAAGTTGTAGACGTTGTTCGCCCAGTTTTGGATTGTCGTGTAACGGCAATATGCATCTTTTTTGATTATGATTTCAACAACCGCACTGTGTAGTGAGTTCGTTGTATAAACAGGCGCTGTACAACCTTCTACGTAGTGAACGCTTGCGCCTTCGTCTACGATGATCATTGTACGCTCGAACTGTCCCATGTTTTCCGAGTTAATACGGAAATAGGCTTGTAGCGGTGTTTCTACTTTTACGCCAGGTGGTACATAGATAAATGATCCACCAGACCATACAGCAGAGTTTAACGCTGAGAATTTATTATCTGAGTTAGGAATTACCGTACCCCAATACTTTTTGAACAACTCTTCGTTTTCACGAAGTGCAGAATCTGTGTCTTTAAAGACAATTCCTAGATCCGTTAGTTCTTCTTTCATATTGTGGTAAACCACTTCAGATTCATACTGTGCAGATACACCTGCCAAGTATTTTTGTTCTGCTTCAGGAATACCTAGTTTATCAAACGTACGCTTGATTTCTTCAGGTACTTCATCCCAAGAAGTTTCTGCACCTTCAGATGGTTTTACGTAGTACGTGATTTCATCAAACTTCAATGAATTCAAGTCTCCGCCCCATTGTGGCATTGGCTTACTGTAAAAGATCTCAAGAGATTTCAGACGGTAATCCAACATCCATTGTGGTTCATTTTTCATTCCAGAAATTTCTTCTACGATTTCGCGTGTCAGTCCACGTTCTGAACGGAACACCGAAACGTCCTTATCACTGAAACCATATTTGTAATCGCCGATTTCCGGCATCTGTTTTGCCATTACTATTCCTCCGTCCCATAATTGCTCGTACTATGGCCAAGGTCACTGCGACTCGCCAGAGACTCCCTTTTCCATCGCCTTCCAGCTCAATGTTGCACATTTTATGCGGGCAGGGAATTGCGCGACACCCGATAGTGCTTCTAAGTCGTCAAGATCAATCGACTCATCAATATCTTTGCCTAGCATCATATCTGAAAAAGTATGAGCTAATTGCAATGCGCGCTCTGTTGTTTCACCTTTAATCATCTGTGTCATCATGGAAGCAGATGCCATTGAAATGGAACATCCTTCGCCTTCAAACTTAACTTCCTTGACGATGTCGTCTTCTACGTTCATTGTTAAACGGATGACGTCACCACAAGTTGGGTTGTTCATGTCGATTGTAACATTACCATTCTCCAAAACGCCTTTGTTTTTCGGGTGTTTATAGTGCTCCATGATTACAGAACGATAAAGCTGATCTAATTTATTAGTAGACATCGTTAAAATACTCCTTTGTTGTGCGAAGTCCTTCCACGAGGCGATCTACGTCATCAGTGGTGTTGTAAAGATAGAAGCTAGCACGTGCTGTCGAAGAAACTTGTAACCATTTCATCAACGGTTGTGCACAATGGTGACCTGCACGAACAGCTATACCATTCATATCGAGTACAGTAGCAACATCGTGAGGATGGACGTCATCCAAATTGAATGTGACCAATCCTGCGCGCTTTTCTGGATCTCTTGGACCGTAAATGGTCAAACCGTCGATTTCAGACATTTTATCCATAGCATAACCAGCTAGTTCGTGTTCATGCTTTTCGATAGCATCCAAACCGATTTCTTCCAGGAAGTCGATGGCTGCACCGAGTCCGATAGCTCCTGCAATAATAGGTGTGCCGCCTTCAAATTTCCAAGGCAACTCTTTCCAAGTGGATTCGTATAATCCGACAAAATCAATCATTTCGCCGCCGAATTCGATAGGTTCCATATTATTGAGCAAATCCTTCTTACCGTAGAGGACACCGATACCGGTAGGTCCACACATTTTGTGTCCGGAAAATGCAAGGAAGTCGCAATCTAGATTCTGTACATCTATTTTTAAATGTGGAGCTGCTTGTGCAGCATCCACACACATCACTGCGCCATGCTGATGGGCAATTTTTGTGATTTCTTCAATCGGATTCATGGTACCGAGAACGTTGGAAACATACATGATTGAAACGATTTTCGTTTTGTCTGTAATGGTTTCCCGTACTTTATCAAGTGATAATGTACCGTCTTCTTCTAGATCAATATATTTTAACACGGCGCCAGTTTCTTTAGCGAGCTGTTGCCACGGAATAATATTGGAATGGTGCTCCATATGTGTAATGACGATCTCGTCACCTTCCGAGACATTGGCACGGCCATAGCTTTGCGCAACGGTGTTAATTGCTGTTGTTGTACCACGCATGAAGATTACTTCTTGCGTGGATTTAGCATTAATAAATTTACGGACTTTCTCACGAGCACCTTCATAACCATCTGTCGCACGATTTCCAAGTGTATGCACACCACGGTGAACATTGGAGTTATTAAAGCGATAGTAGCGATCTAGTGTCTCAATTACTTGAACAGGCTTTTGTGAAGTTGCAGCGCTATCCAAGTAAACAAGAGGATGCCCATTGATTTCTTGGTTTAATATAGGGAAATGATTGCGGATGTCTTTGCTGAGCATTAGCGCACTTTCCTTTCAATAACCTCCGTCAATTGTTTTCTAACTCCCGCGATTGGCAGTTTGCTAACAACCGGAGCTAAGAAACCATGAATGATGAGGCGTTCTGCTTCTTCTTGTGAAATACCACGGCTCATTAGATAGAACATTTGAAGTGGATCTACACGTCCTACTGAAGCTGCGTGACCTGCTGTTACATCATTTTCATCGATAAGCAAAATCGGGTTCGCGTCTCCGCGTCCTCTTTCACCTAACATAAGAATACGGGACTCTTGCACTGCGTTGGAACGAGTTGCACCTTTTGCGATACGTCCGATTCCGTTAAAGATAGCAGAGGAGTTTTCTTTCATTACACCATGCTTCAAGATGAAGCCGTCTGTATCAAGTCCCCAGTGTACGATTTCAGAAGTGAAGTTTTGTTTCTGGCTACCGCGTCCGACGACTACGGATTTCATATCACTAGATGAACCGTCACCAACTAAATGCGTGATGTTTTCAGAAATCGTATTGCTGTCGTTCATCAGTCCAAGCGCCCACTCAATGCGTGCGTGAGGTCCAGTAACGCCACGACGGTTGACATAAGTTGTCATACCTTCTGCTAATACGTCGACTGCACCGTAGACAATTTTCGCATTCCCCATAGCAAATACTTCAGATACAATGTTCGCTTGAGTTGCCGCATGCTCTATAGTAGAAAGATAGCTTTCTACATATGTTACTTGGCTGTTTTCCTCTGCGACAATTACTACGTGGTTAAATAATGAAGCTTCTTCATTATCATGAATGAAGAGTACTTGCAGTGGATCTTCGATTACTACGTTTTTAGGTACGTAGACAAATACTCCACCGTTGATCAATGCTGCGTGAAGAGCCGTTAACTTATGCTCATCCACTTTCACACCGTCAGTCATCAAGTATTTCTGTAACAACTCACTGTGTTCACGTGATGCCGTGAAGATATCCGTCAAAATAACGCCTTGTGACTTCAAGTCCTCAGACAACGAAAGGTATGCAGGTGTGTTATTGTGCTGCACGTAAATGTTTTGTTGTTGTTCGTCATCAATCAATGCTTTCGCTTCTGTTGGCAATTCTTCCAAACCTGCGAAGATTGAGCTTTCAACTGTATGTGAAGGGAATTCCGTGAAATTCCACTTTGTAATCTTAGTTTTATCTGGTCTTGGCATTTCGAGTACTTCAGCTTTAGCTAGAGCATTCGAACGAAAATCTGCCATCCAAGCAGCTTCCTCCACTTTTGCGGAATAAGAGCGGACGTCTTGTTCGGTCAATGCCAATGTTGTTTCAACCGTCATTTTGAGTCGTCCCCTTTCTTATGCTTCTTGTCCAACAGTTTCGTCTTCGATACCTAGTTCTTCTTTGATCCAGTCATATCCTTCAACTTCAAGTTTCTTGGCCAATTCAGAACCACCAGTTTTAACGATTTTACCTTGCATAATAATATGCACTTTATCCGGCGTGATATAGTCTAACAAACGCTGGTAGTGAGTGATGATCAAGCAACCAAAACCTTCACCGCGCATTTGGTTGATTCCGTTAGAAACAATTTTCAATGCGTCGATATCTAGACCTGAGTCAATTTCGTCAAGTACTGCAAACTTTGGTTTCAACATCATAAGTTGGAGAATTTCGTTACGCTTTTTCTCTCCACCAGAGAAACCTTCGTTTAAATAACGTGTTGCCATATCTTCTTGCATTTCAAGAACTTCCATCTTGCTATCCATTTCACGAATAAATTTCATCAAAGAAATTTCATCGCCTTCTTCACGACGTGCGTTCACTCCAGAACGGAGGAAGTCTGCGTTCGTTACGCCAGTGATTTCGCTTGGATATTGCATTGCTAGGAATAGACCTGCTCTTGCGCGCTCGTCTACTTCCATTGCTAATACGTCTTCTCCATCAAGTGTAATTGATCCAGAAGTTACTTCATATTTCGGGTGACCCATGATTGCTGATGCAAGCGTAGATTTCCCCGTACCATTGGGACCCATGATTGCATGGATCTCATTTGTATTTATTGTTAAGGTAACACCCTTTAAGATTTCTTTGTCCTCGATTTGGACATGAAGATCTTTAATTTCCAAAATTGCCATTCCAATACCTCCAGTATGATCGCGTTGAATGGTTTATCCATTCTCTATTTAGTATCATTCTAATCTTAACTCATATTCGAGTTGGTTGCAAATCTTTAAGAATCATTACACATATTGATTAATTTCGTCGTCACTACGCAGATGAGTATATTTTTCATGACTATCATTTTTCATTTGACAACTAGTGAATGAGAATCAATTAAACCTTAGTACATAAGAATTAGACGGCAAAAAAGCCGGTTAAGTAACCGACTTCTCTACTACTTTATACTTTTTTTGTGAATCGATCGACGATCATCGCAAGCGCACCGTCACCTGTTACGTTTGTTGCTGTTCCGAAACTATCCTGCGCCAAATACAGCGCGATCATCAGTGCAACCATGCTCTCATTGAAGCCTAGCATGCTCGTAAGAAGTCCAGTTGCCGCAACTACTGCGCCACCTGGTACGCCAGGTGCCGCGATCATTGCAACACCGAGCATGAAAATGAATTGCAGATAAGCTCCAAAACTAATGTCGATTCCATTCATCATCATGACTCCTATTGAACAAGAAACGATCGTAATCGTGCTACCCGACAAGTGGATCGTTGCGAATAACGGTACCGCGAAGTTCGTTACTCGTTCTGAAGCACCCGTCTTTTTCGCCTGACGAAGCGTAACTGGAATCGTGGCAGCAGAAGACTGCGTTCCGATAGCTGTCAAATACGCAGGTAGCATCGTTTTCATTAACACTAACGGATTACGTTTGTTCAATGAACCCGCCACTGTGTATTGCAATGTCAGCATGATCAAGTGAAGAATAATGATCATGATGAAAACAAATACAAAGACAGAAAGTACATTCGCCACTTCACCTGTATACGTCATATTCAGGAAGATCCCGAAAATATGAAATGGTAATAACGGTATGATCACGACAGAAATAACCTTATCGATAATTAAATTAAATTCATCGAAGAACGACATCATCGTCTTCCCTTTAATCGCTGCCATCCCTATTCCAAGTAGAAATGCCATTAGCAACGCGGTCATGATTCCCATAATCGGATCCATTTCCATTTTGAAGAACGCTACTCCCGCCTTACGTGCGCCTTCAGCAATGTCCGTCTTCGTCGTTGGATTAATGAAGTTCGGTAAAATATTTGTTGCTGCAAAATACGCAAGCAATCCCGCGATGACTGTTGATCCATACGCAAAAGCAGCAGACATTCCAAGCAATTTCCCTGAACCTGCCCCAAGTTTTGCAATACTTGGTGCGATAAACGCGATGATAATCAGCGGAACGACAAAGTTCAAGAATCCACCGAATAACATATTAAAGGTAGCTGCTAAACGAACGAACCAATGCGCAAACCCTTCATGGATCATTGGCAATAACAAGCCAAGCCCGATCGCTAGCCCAATGGCGATCAAAATACGCCAAATGAGCCCTAATTTAAACTTCACAATTCGTCCTCCTCAAATACACATATGTATTACTCAACAAAATTAACTTTATCACATGTCGAAAGAATAAAGAAGATTTTGTTTGGATTTTGTTGATATTTTTCTTGATGGATTTGAGGTGGAGTGGTTTCAATGTTGGGTAGGGCAAATTGTTTGCAGTATTGAGCTGTTCACGCGCTAGATTGAGCGGATAGCCTGGCACATTGATCGAATCACGCACCTGATAGAGCGGATAAACATTGCCATTGAGCGGTTTACGTTCTACATAGAGCGAATAACCCAACACATTGAGCGCTTCACGCACTTCATAGAGTAGTTAGCCCTAAACTTTGTGCAACTAATCCAAAACACCCACCACTCATACAAATAAAAAAAGCCGGCAGCTGCAATAGCTACCGGCCGTTACATTATTATTTTACTGGAACAACTGATCCAGACCATTCATTCAAAATGAAATCTTGAATTTGCTCTGAAGTTAATACTTCTACCAATGCTTTGATAGCATCGCTGTCTTCGTTACCGCTCTTCACAGCAATTACGTTAACATACGGCGACTCTTTATCTTCCAATACGATCGAATCTTCCATTGGATTCAAGCCTGCATCGATAGCGTAGTTGGAGTTGATCAACAGTGCATCGCCTTCATCATTATTATATAGCTGAGGCATTAATGCTGCTTCATAGTTCGCATCAAACTCCAAGTTCTTTGGATTTTCTACGATGTCGCCTACTTCAGCTTTCACTTTTTCTACGTCGTCAGCTAGCTTGATCAATCCTTTTTCTTCAAGCATTGCTAGTACGCGGCCGTGGTCAGCAACAGAGTTACTGATTAAGATCGTCGCACCGTCAGGAAGTTCTTCTAGTGAATCATATTTCTTAGAGTACACACCAATTGGCTCGATGTGGATTGCGCCTGCATTAACGAAGTCATAGCCGAAATCAGCCATTTGGCTCTCTAGATACGGAATGTGTTGGAAATAGTTCGCGTCAATTCTACCTTCTTCTAGATCTTTATTTGGCAATACATAGTCTGTATAACTTTCAATTGTTAAATCATAGCCTTTTGCAGCTAATAGTGGCTTAGCTTCTTCCAAGATTACTGCGTGCGGTGTGTTAGACGCACCGACTATTAGCGACGTTTTCTCGCCTTTTTCTGCATCATCTACATCTGGTGCTCCATTATCTTTACTACCCTCGTCTTTTGTTCCGCAAGCTGCCAGTGCAAGCACTAATACAGCTGCGAATAGACCGAATAAAAACTTCTTCATGTCCACATTTCTCCCTCTCCATTATGGAATGTTTTATGGTTAACAGGTTTCCCTGAAAATCCTATTATCGCTTGTCCAAACGTTTCACAATGAAATCACCAATAAACTGAATGATAAACACGATAACTAACACTAAAATCGTCGCCATCATCGTGACATCTCCACGGTTACGCTGGAACCCTTCGAGATACGCGAGCGTACCGAGTCCTCCAGCACCGATTACCCCTGCCATCGCTGTGTAGCCAACAAGCGCAATCGACGTCACCGTAATCCCTGACACGAGTGCAGGCATTGATTCTGGCAACAATACTTTGAAAATGATCGTAGACGTTTTGGCACCCATGGAACGTGCTGCTTCGATAACCCCTT
Organism: Sporosarcina sp. P20a; assembly: GCF_002743175.1. Classification (NCBI taxonomy): domain Bacteria; kingdom Bacillati; phylum Bacillota; class Bacilli; order Caryophanales; family Caryophanaceae; genus Sporosarcina; species Sporosarcina sp. P20a. The sequence continues at coordinate 3,741 of NZ_PDYT01000018.1, read as the reverse complement.
TATCGATTTCCTGCAATGCAATTAATACCATGCGTCCGTAAAACGGAGCTGCACCAATAATTAACGCAGGCAATGCGGCATTCGGTCCACGCATACTTCCTATTAATAAATTAGTCAGAGGCAACAATAAAATGATCAAAATGATAAACGGAATCGATCGGAATATATTTACGAATGCTCCCGTAAAGACATTCGTGATTTTATTCGCCCATAACTGACCAGGAGTTGTTAAAAACAATAACAGACCGAGTCCAATACCAAAAACAAACGTGAAGACTGTTGAGTAAGCAGACATATAAAGCGTCTCGCCCGTTGCTTGCCACATTTTATCCCAGTTAACGTTCGGGAACCATTGCTCAATCATGGACCAGCACCTCCGTCTTCACTTCATTGGCATCAAGGAAAGCAATAGCTTCCTCAATAATTACCACGTCCCCTACTAGTTGCAAGACGAGTGTACCGTATGCGCCGTCACGTGTCGTCGAAATATTTCCTTGCACGATGTTGACGTCGATTGGGAATTTACGAATCAATTCAGCAAGTACCGGCTGCTCTGTACGTTCGCCAATGAAAGCTAGCTTGATCAACTTGCCGTGCGGTGACTCTTCCTGTAAATGCGCCATCGCTGCGTCCGTATCGCCGGTATCTGTTACCTGCGAGATGAAACGCTTCGTAATATCCGCTTGTGGGGATTGGAAAACATCCAGTACATTACCCGCCTCTACCACTTTACCCGCCTCCATGACCGCTACGCGATGACAGATTTTGCGGATGACGTGCATTTCATGCGTAATCAAAACGATCGTTAATCCAAGACGTTCATTAATTTCCGTCAATAAATCTAGTATTGCATTCGTCGTTTCAGGATCTAGTGCGGACGTTGCTTCATCACAAAGCAATACTTCCGGATCATTCGCAAGCGCTCGTGCAATGCCGACACGTTGCTTCTGACCACCTGATAATTGCGATGGATACGCCTGTTCACGGCCCGTCAGTCCAACGAGATCAATCAATTCCTTCACTTTTTGCTTTCGTGCCGATTTCTTCACGCCAGCAATTTCAAGAGGAAACATAATATTTTCTTCTACCGTTCTTGACCACAGTAAGTTAAAGTGCTGGAAGATCATACTGATCTTCTGACGTGCATCTCGAAGGCCAGAACCTTTTAATGTCGTCATTTCTTGTCCGTGAATCATAATACTGCCGGACGTAGGTGTTTCAAGACCATTCAATAGTCGAATTAATGTACTTTTTCCTGCTCCACTGTAACCGATGACGCCGAAAATTTCTCCCTCTTCGATGGCTAATGTCACGTCATCTACCGCGACAATTTCTGAACGGTTCAATTGGAATCTTTTATGAACGTTTGTTAGTTGAATCATTTTCCGCACCACCTTGATTAAGTCTTTTTGTTGTGTTTTCGGAAAGCTACACGACGCTTTCCGCTTTTGTTTCATCTAGCTTCAGATGCCAGCTCCTCGGGTCGTTTCGATCTTACATTCAAGGCAAAAAGCGCCTTGCTTGTAAGCTCTCCAACGCCTGTCGGAGCTAAACGGCATCTTCCGCTTTTGTTTCATCTAGCTGCAAGCGCCAGGCTCTCGGGTCGTTTCAGACTTTCCAAAAAGGCAAACTGCGCCTTAGTGGTAAGTCCTCCAACGCCTGTCGAGTCTACATGGTACTTTCCGCTTTTGTTAATAAAAAAAGCCTTCCTGCAGACAAGCAGAAAGGCCGAACGTATATAGTTATGTACGTTACCATTTCTCTCATCTATCAAAGCATTAGGCTTTGAGTGAATTGGCACCATTTCACATATGTGACGGTTGCCGGGCTTCATAGGGCACTTCCCTCCACCGCTCTTTATAAGAGTTACGTATTCAATTGATTAACTACTTATACCATACTTTGATTTCTTTTGTCAACTGAGCTTCTCTAGTAGATACGGGACGGATTGAAAGGCGTAAATTTTTTCTAATGGCTGTCCTTTGCGTTGAATGAGTAAACAAGGAACGCTTTCCACCTCATATTCTATTGCGATGTCTTGGACGTAATTTAAGTCCGCCTTTCCAATCGGTAGTTTCGGGCGCATCGCCTCGATCACCGTGAGCATTTTTGAAGCGACTGCACACGTTCCACACATCGGTGTATATAAATAAAAAGCGGCTACTTGCTCTGCCGCCTGTGCGCGTTGCCAGTCTTCAATTGTCCAATTATTCATGTGGTCCACCTGCCAAGTATTTGGAATGTACTTTAAAATTGGCGGCAGCTAAAATGCTAGCCAATAGTTTAATGGGAGTCGTTTCTACTTCGCGGTAGAGACGATCGGTATATAAATGTCTCGCTTCTGGATACAGTTGTTTGAACAGCTTACGAATGGACTCACCTGACGCGTCCGCATCCATAAAAACAAACAGGTCCTGCTGCTCATACGGTTCAAGCAGTTCCTCAATATGGTACGCGCTGATGGTGCCATTCGTACAAAGAATCTCTACAGGCTCAGCAAGGATCGGCACTAGCCGCTTACGATCCGAACCGCCTTCTACAATGAGAACTTTCGGGTCCATCCTGTTTCCTCCTAGCGTGTAAAAAAAGCACTGGGACGTTCCAGCGCTTTTCTTTTAGAATATTATTCAGCTGTCATTTCTTCGTACTGCTCAGCCGTCATTAATTCATCTAATTCAGCTTTGTTATCGATTTCGACTACTACCATCCATGCACCTTCGTATGGAGATTCGTTAACCAATTCCGGGCTGTCTTCAAGGTTTTCGTTCACTTCTACAACTTTACCAGTTAGTGGAGCATACAACTCAGAAACAGTTTTCACTGATTCAACACTTCCGAAAGGCTCGTCTGATTTCAATTGATCTCCAACTTGTGGAAGCTCAACGAATACGATATCCCCTAGTTCAGACTGTGCGAAATGTGTGATACCAATACGGTATTTACCGTCTTCTTCTTTTACCCATTCGTGCTCTTCTGAATAACGTAAATCTTTTGGTGTGCTCATGTCGTTACCTCCAAAAATATAATAGTTTATCTACCTTTAGTTTGCCATAGTTCCCGCATAAAGACAAGATTCTAGATCACTTCTTCCACGTTTCTGTGTAGGTTGTTTCATTAAATCCGACAGTTACTTTTTGGTTGTCAGAAACGATTGGGCGTTTGATGAGCATCCCATCTGAGGCGAGGAGCGCGATCTTTTCGTCGTCTGTCATGGTAGGTAGTTTGTCTTTCAAATTGAGCTCGCGATATTTCATGCCGCTTGTGTTGAAGAACTTTTTCATTTCGAGCCCGGAGTTCGCGATCATGCTACGAAGGTCGTCTTCGCTCGGTGGTTGTTCGGCGATGTTGTGTTCTTCGAATGAAATCCCCTCGTTCTCGAGCCATTTCTTCGCTTTGCGGCATGTGGTACATTTCGGATAGCCGTAGTATGTCATAGTCATAGTCGTAATCCTCCTTTTTTTCAGTATAGCAAATATAGGGGTATTGATACTAGTTTGGCGAGTGAACAATGAGAAGCTGGCAGAGTGTTGGGGTAGGAATTTGCGCTTCGGAGGGGACGCTTTCTGGAGGGCGGGCGGTGAACCACACCCCTTCGCTTCGCTCGCAGGGTGTTTCACCTGTCCCGCTGATCCTCCCAGAGCCATTCCTGTCTGGTCAGTGAGGCCCTATTGAAAAAGAAAAGTCCCCTTGTTATCATTCAGGGTGTCAAGGCATCGACGACTTGACCCGGAATCATAAACA
>NZ_PDYT01000017.1:0-60619 GCF_002743175.1 Sporosarcina sp. P20a | reverse complement strand
CCTTGGTCGAAGACCTTACCAAAGAATTGTTATATCCAGTCAAAGAAATAGAAAACGCCCCAAGAATCTTTATGATCGATTCTTTGGGGCATTTTCTTTTATATTAAACAACGTGTTCACTGTTTGACGCTTACTTCGTGTCGAAGTTATATGCTGTACAGGTTTTTTCTAGTTAAATAAAATCTCATGTTATAATGACATAACCAAACAAATCAGAAAGCGGGCGATTATTCTGTTTACAATTAAAAACTTTGAAGATAATGAGAATGTAAAAGTTAGGGAAGAACTAGGCCCTTTTAAAGTAGTAGAATTTCAAAGGGAATTAAGTATCGGTCATGCTACGGCCCAATCGGCATATTATGCTTCTGAAATGAATGTAAGAAGAAGACAGCTAGTTTGCGATGTCAATCAGTCAAACATTACGATTCAGGCAGGGGCCATGCAATGGATGGCCGGAGATGTGAAGGCGACGACTGGCCTTAAGGGCGTAGGAGACTTTATTGGAAAAACGATCAGGGGCAAAATGACCAAAGAATCGAGCATCAAACCAGAGTACACGGGAACGGGTACACTTGTTTTAGAACCAACGTACAAGCATATTTTGCTGCTGGATGTAGATGAGTGGGATCAGTCACTCGTCATTGAAGACGGACTATTTTTAGCTTGTGATTCAGGATTAAAACATAAGGCCGTGATGCGCTCAAATCTTTCTTCTGCTGCACTCGGTGGGGAAGGTCTTTTCAATCTGGGACTTACCGGGCAAGGAGTGATTGCACTGGAATCTTCCGTAGCGAGAGAGGAACTTATAGAAATCGAGTTAGAAAATGATGAGTTGAAAATCGATGGGAATATGGCGATTGCTTGGTCAGGCGGTTTAGAATTTACTGTCGAACGCTCTGGAAAAACACTTATGGGTTCGGCGGCTTCAGGCGAAGGATTGGTAAATGTCTACCGCGGGACAGGAAAAGTATTAATGGCGCCGTTCCTTCAATAAATTAGGAATACTAGATTCTATTAAAATAAGATGCCTGTGTAAGAAACTCTCATGAATGTTTAATCATTCATAAGAGTTTCGTGCGCAGGTATTTTTCATATCAAGGAATATGTTAGGATAAAGTAAAAAGGGAAGGGGAGTTTGAATTGAAAAAGATGAATGGTGCATTGGGATCGTTTGTTATCCTTGGGCTATTGTTAGCGAGTTGCGGAACGGATGAAGAAAAAACGAAGCAAGTCGATTCACCAATGCAAAAAGTCGAGCCGACACAAGACAATGAGTCAAAAGCCGAAGTAATGGAACGTCCACCAATGGTCAACGAATCCAATGAAGAAACCGAAGACCTCGAAGAAGCATTCTTCTCGGAATATTCAAGCGTAAAAAGCTTCGTTGAAAGCTCCGTAAATGACATGAAAGAGGGATCCGACTATCGAGAGAGATTTGCGCATGCGGAACAATTTCTTGCTGAATCGACCATTACGTATATCGGATATTTCCACGAACAAATTGAAGAACTTGGCATGACTGAAGACTTCGAAGAACTAAAGACAGCCGCAGCAGAACTAATTGAGAAGTTTGGGACAAGCGGCGAACATCTTGAAGGGTATGAAACGAAGTATATGGAATTCGAAAACAAAATGAAGGATATCTATTCAAAATGTAAATAGACGTTCTTTTTAAATAAAGGTACCTGTGTGAGAAACCTACGTGAATGCTTAACCATTCATAAAATTTCCCTGCGCAGGTACCTTTATTATGCGATTCTCTTTCGTGTTATACTAAATAAATGGCTCGAAAAGAAGATTGGACACCCGATCTTCTTTTTAGCGTGAAAAATGATAATTGCTTAAAAATGCATCATGAAGGGACTAATTATTATAAAAAAGACATTTGCTTATAAAAATGAATTACCATCTTTACCCATACCGCCATTAACGAATACAAAAGAGAAACTTCTTGAATGGGTTGAACCTCTTGTAAACGATGAACAACTTGAAGAAACTACGAAGGTTGTGAACCATTTCTTCAAAGTGGATGGAGACGCAGAAAAACTTCAAAAAAAATTATGCGAATTGGATGGCAAAATGGAAGGTAGTTGGCTAAAGCCTTTATGGGATGATATGTATTTAAAGTTCCGTGATCCTTTGCCAACGGGCATGCATTTCAATATTTTATTAGATAATAAACAGCATGAAAATCGATATACACGTGCGGAACTTGCGGGAAGGGTAAGCCGTTTAGTCACGGAATTCTATCATTTAATAATTGATGAGGAAGTAGCGCCAGTCGTAAAAAATGGTGTACCCCAAGATATGAGTCAATATAAGAAGTTTTTTAAGTCCATTCGCATACCAAGAGTAGAAAGAGATGAATTTAGACTAGCGGTATTCGAGAAAAGAAATAACCATGTCATTATTTTATATAAAAGAAATGTGTATAAAGTGAACGTAACAAATAGTGAAGGTGAAATGTATCAAAGCAGTGAAATCGCACATGCTATTGAAAGAACCTTTCAAGAAGAGCAAAGTGAAGGCGCCAACGTAGGGATTTTTACAACGGCGAAAAGAGACGAAGCTGCGAAGATATATGATCAACTCACTGTATCTAAAGTGAATGCGGATCATCTACAAGCGATAGCGGATTCGTTAATTGTCCTATCTATGGATGAAAAAAGTAGTGATTCCGAAGAAGCGATTGAGAATTTAATGTTAAATGGAACGAATAAATACTTTGATAAAACCATCCAAGTGATCCTCACTACAAAAGGTGAATTGGGTTATAGCATCGAGCATTCTTCGGTTGATGGTACGACGATATTTGCTGTCATTAGCTATGTAAATGAAGGCCTGGAAAGTGATGAGCCTGAAACCATATATACGACTGAACCCACTCTAATGGAAAAACAACAATGGGAATTATCTGCGGATATTGAGAAGTCGTTAATGAGATTCGAAAAAGAGAATGCAAGAGTCAAAAAAGAGTTCTCTATTAAAACGACAATCTTCAACAGCTTTGGTTCAGATGAAATCAAAAACATGAATATTAGTCCGGACGCGTTTTTTCATATGGCCTTACAAATTGCACAGTACAGAACGTTTGGCGTATTTAGAAGCGTTTATGAACCCGTTTCAGTTCGTGCATTTTATGAGGGAAGAACGGAATGTGCGAGAGCGACGAGTATGGAAAAGGTCGACTTGGTGAAAGCGCTAGAAAACGGTGAAGAGAGTCATGAAGTGTTGTATGACTTGATGCAAAAGGCGAGCGCGGCTCATACAGATCGAATCATCAGGTGCCGTAAAGGATTCGGTGTTGAAAGGCATATGTACGGCCTAGAGCAAATGTATACGTTGCACGGGGAAGACCTCGGTATGACGGATAGACCTGCACTCTTTAGCGACACTGGTTATTTGACAATGCGTCATGATTTTATTTCGACAAGTGGTATGGCGTATGACAATGTAAAGTATCGGATATTCGGCCCAGTCGTTGAAGGTGGTTTTGGACTCGCTTATATTTTATTAGATCAATCGATTTCTATTAATATCTCCTCCAGTGCGGATGAAGCAGATCATGCACAGAAGTTAACGAATCATTTGGAAGATGCATTTTTAGAATTACGACAGATTGCGAACCGTATTCTTTAAATACTGGATTGCTGATACCTCTACAAAACTCCGTTGGTTTATATAAACTACCGGGGTTTTTGTATTGCATTTTTCTTTATAGAAAGTTTGAAACTATTCCCGTATTTCCGCGTCTGTAGGGTACTTCGATGAAGATGAAGAAAAATTCGGCGGACAAGAGAAAGGGAGAGAACAAATGAAAAAGAAATTATCTATCATGTTTGGTGCATTTGTACTTGCGTGCAGCTTACCATTATCCGGAACAGCCGCAAGCGAGCAGCGGTTTTCGGATGTTCCGGATACAAAGCACTTTGCGGAGGCTGTAAATGATTTTGCAGCGCGTGCTATTATCGGAGGTTACCCCGACGGTACGTTCAAGCCAAGTAACTCGATCACACGGGGACAGGCAGCTGCAATTATTGCGAAGCTGTTGAAAATGGATACGGAGACCGTCAAAGACCCTGGTTTTAAGGACGTCAAGACAGCTAATGGCTACTACAAGGCTATAGCGGCATTGGCACAAGCGAATATTATTGGCGGCTATCCAGACGGTAGTTACGGCCCCAATGATCCGATTACACGCGAGCAGATGGCTTCGATTTTAGTAAAAGCATTCGACTTACCGCGTTATGATTATCAACAGATGGACAATCCATTCATTGATTCAAAAAATCCGTCTCATGAGAAAAATATTCTGATCCTTTACAAGCTTGGCATCACGACAGGTACTACACCGAACACCTACAGCCCGAAAAATCCGATCACTAGAGGGCAGGCAGCTAAAATGATGAAAGCAACGGAAGAAGTGAACGTCCCGATGGTTACAGTCAAAGCAGAAGATCTCGGGTGGGAGCGTATCCCCTGGGTCAACTCGAGTGAGGTGAACTCTGGTGTTTTCCAAGCTATACATCTACGAGGCAAGGATACACCGAACGGCTATACCGGTGATCGTGTCCAATTGATTCCGATGAAAGAAGGCAAGGGAGCGATCAGTTTTAGCAGGAAATCTGGCAATGATACGCCAGAGTCTAAAAAGTATTATGTGCATGTTAAAGAAGTCGAAGGTGAATTGAAGTTGACTTTGGAAGAAACGACAGACTATTTAGCGACAGATGCAAAAATGCCTTTCAGTGCAAATGATATTCAACGTATTTCCCTGTCGACAATGGACGGGGAGAAGTTGTCTGATGATGTAGAGCTTGTGACATGCGAAGGCCCCTATGGAGGAACTTGTATCAAGATGGACGAGGCAGGTCAATATATTATGACGGTTCATTTAAACAATGGAGAGAAAGAACGTCATGGAATTGAAGTGAAACCGCAGGGGACATTTTATTATAAAGTGGAGACGTTGAAAGAGCAGCATGTGTCGACATATGACCGCGGAACAAACTTTGATATAGGGAAGCATACAATCTCGACGAAAAACTATGAACAGTTGGCTACGATTACTCGAGATCCGGGGACGAATCATTTTACTGCCCGACTTACGGGTGACAAAGCTGGATTCATCTATATTGAATTTGAACGGGGGGAACGTTCGGAATACTATCAAGAAACAGGTCTTTCCATTAATATTCGTAAACTAGGTTCCATTATGAATATTGAAATACGCAGGGATGGCTATACTACGGATATTTGATAGATGGCTGTTCTTGAAGTTGATTTACAAAAACAGATACTGCGTCCATTTTATATGGGCGCAGTATCTGTTTCGTTTTTTTAGATTTATTACTTGGGAAGATTCAAAACCCGCATGATAAGTTTGTAAAAAGACCTCCGAAAAAAATGAAACTTTTTCCTGACTTTTCCGTCTGTACGACAAATCTACATACAGATCCATGATAGGGAGGATAAAAAATATGAAGAAGAAAATTATAACGGTGATTGGCGCATGGGTGCTGGCGTGCAGTTTTCCAGTTGCTGGCTATGCCGCTGGAGAACCTATATTTTCTGATGTGCCGGCGAGCAAACATTTTGCACAGGCGGTGGATGAACTGGCGGAACGGCATATCATTGGCGGCTATCCAGATGGAACATTTAAGCCCGGCAATCCATTGACACGCGGACAGGCTGCTACAATTATTGTGAAACTGACAGGAATGGACACTTCAAACGCAAAAAATCCGCATTTCAAAGATGTTGTGAAAACTAACGGTTCTTATCAGGCGATAGCCGCACTGGCGCAGGCAAATGTCATTGGCGGTTATGAAGATGGCCGGTTCGGTCCGAACGACCCAGTGAAACGGGGACAGCTCGCTTCTATTCTTGTAAAAGCATTTGATTTGCCGCGTTATGATTTCTACGGAATGAAAAATCCTTTTAAAGACATCGCGGGCAACCAGTCTCACAGTGCCAACATTTTGATACTTCACCGGCTTGGAATTGCGGGTGGCATTGCGCCGGACCGTTTTGGTTTGAATCAGCCCGTGACGAGGGGACAAGCAGCTAAGATGATGAAAGCAACAGAAGATGAAAAACCTGCGATGGTTTCATTTACACCAGAAGAGCTTGGGATGGACGGAATGTATTCAGTGATTTGGAAAGAAGATCAGGACGTGTACGAGTCGATTGTCACTCGCGACACAGCGTATGGACCAGGCAGACTGCAACTTATTGCACTGAAAGAAGGAACTGCGACACTGAATGTCAGCGGATATAACGGAGACTCACCAATGAATAAAGAGGAGGAGATCTACCGGAAATATTATGTGCATGTTAAAAAAACAGATGACGGACTGAAACTATCGATTGAGCAAACAGATGATTACTTGCCGACAGAGGCTCCGTTGGAATTGTCTAAAGCTGAGAAAATCAAGAAAGTCAGACTGTATTCAGCAACCAATGATTTGCTAGATGGTGACGCATCTCTTCATATGTGCAAAGAGGATCAAAAGACTTGTATAACGATTCGCCAGCCGGGCAGCTATTATGCCGTTGCTCAATTGGCAAGAGGTGAAGAAATCCGCTATGCGATTCACATGAAAGAGCCCGAGCACGCTTATTTTCATTACGACATGGATGTGTTGAGAGAGCGTCCATCTTATACATTCAATGTTGAAGAGCTGTTTGAAAAGAATGGGTATTATGATAAAGAAGCAGCACGGAATATTGGGAAGCACACTATCGTTACGAAAAATGCAGAAAATATTGCAACAATTAAAAGAGATCCCCACACGAATGTATTTCATGTGACAGCTAAGAAGGTCGGTACAGTTGAAGTAAAGTTTGAAAATCCCGTTTATTTCACGGGTGAAGTGGGCGATGGGGTATCAGGTACGATCACTGGCATGGAAATAAAGGTCCGTGATCTGAATGGTTTGATACATGTTTCTGCTTCACAAATTTATGAACTAAATTATTGAATAAGGTGCTTGTGCGCGAAACAAACGTGAATGTGTAAACCATCATGAAAGTTTCATGCACAGGTACTTGTATTAAGATATTACCCAGAAGCTTAACTTCTGAGTAGTATCTTTTTTTACATACATGTGTACCAAAATCCCCCAACAGACAAAGTCCGCAACCTTCAAACACCGGCATCGTCAATACTTATGCTGTACTCAACTAATAAAAATCCGCAGCATAAAGCAGGTGAAACCTATATGAAAAGATCCGAGTATAAGGCATTACAACATAAAAAAGCACCTAAAAAGAAAAGAAGCCTGAAGAACAAGATCATCCGTTTCGTATGGATCAGTGCACTGCTTGCCGTTCTTAGCGTACTACTCGTACTGAATGTCTTCATCACATTCAGTGACGTAAGTAAACTCGAAGAACCTGCACCCAGATCGACAGTGATTTACGATCCGGACGGTGAAGTGATCAGTAAGGTTTCGAATTCGAATATTGAAGGTGTATCAATCGACCAGATTCCGAATACGTTGATCGAAGCAGTCGTCTCTGTGGAAGATCAACGATTCTACAAACATCATGGCATTAATTATTTCAGGATGGGACGCGCCTTACTCGAGAACGCGTTCAAAGGCAAAATCGTGGCGGGGGGCAGTACGATTACGCAGCAGCTCGCGAAAAATGCGTTTTTGACGCAGGAGCGTACGTATTCGCGTAAATTCAAAGAACTGATCCTTGCAAAGAAGATCGAACGGGTGTATTCGAAAGAGGAGATCATGGAACGTTACCTGAATCAAATTTATTTCGGTGATGGGGCGTGGGGTGTTCAACGTGCGGCGCAGACCTATTTCGGTAAGGATGTTAGCGAATTGACGTTAGGCGAATCTGCGACAATAGCAGGCGTCATTAAAGCACCGTCGCATTTAGCGCCTACGAAAGATATAGAAAAGTCGTTGAAGCGGCGCAATCTTGTGTTGTCGTTGATGTTGCGTGAACAGTATAGTAGTCAGGAAGAATTCGATGAAGCGATAGGACAGAAAATAGAACTAGCTGATTCGACAGTACCAGATAATAAAACGGAATATCCGTATTATATCGACCGTGTAGTGGACGAGGCGGTCAATATGTACGATTTGACAAGAAATGAAGTGCTGTCCGGTGGGTTGCATATTACGACAGAAATTAATCCGGTGGTCCAAAATGCGCTGGAAGAAGTGTATGCCGATGATAGATACTTTCCGAAGAGCACTCCAGATCAGCTTTTACAGAGCGCCTCTGTTTTCCTGAACCCTAAAACAGGCGGGATCCTGGCGTTAGTCGGTGGTAGAGGAGAGTATACGCAGAAACGCTTTAATAATGCGACTGACCTCATACGGCAGCCTGGATCTGCGTTAAAGCCGCTTGCCGTCTATACTCCGGCACTTGAGCAAGGGTACCATATGTCGGATTTGCTTGTGGATGAACCGATAGATATGGATGGGTACTCTCCGAAAAACTTTGATCAGACATATAGAGGGAACGTGACGATGTACGATGCACTCGCACAATCGTATAATATCCCTCCCGTTTGGCTATTGGATGAGATTGGCATCAAAAATGGAGTTCAGGCTGTTGAACGGTTTGGTATTCCATTAGAAAAAAATGACCGTGCACTTGGATTAGCGTTGGGAGGAATGGACAAAGGTACTTCTCCTTTGCGGATGGCTCAAGCGTTTTCTGCGTTTGCGAATGATGGTGTGATGGAGGAAGCGCATGCGATCACAGAAATTAAAGATTCGGAAGGAAAAGTGCTTGGGAAGTGGAAGGGTGAGTCTGTACGCGTGACAGATGCAGAAGTTGCCCAGCAAATGACCTATATGTTACAAGGGGCTGTAAATGAAGGCACTGCCCAAAAAGCACAAGTTTCCGGTGTGGACGTGGCGGGGAAGACGGGCACTACCCAGCTCCCGTTTGAAGGAGTGGACGGTTCAAAAGATCATTGGTTCGTTGGCTATACACCGGATATTGCCGGTGCGGTCTGGCTTGGATATGATAAAACAGACGCCGACCATTATTTAACATCTACCAGCAGCTTTACCGCACCACCCATTTTCGCGCAAGTTGTTTCAAAATCAGCAAGTGAATTAACAGCAAAGGAATTTGATTTGTCGTTAATTGATGAAGAAATAAAAGAGCTGAAGAAGCAGAAGAAAAAGACTAAGGAAGAAAGAGAAAAGAAAGAGAAGAAAAAAGAGAAGGACGAGAAGAAAAAAGAGTTTTGGGAAGGGATTGAAGAGTGGGGACGGAAATGGTTTACAGATAAAGAGGAATAAAGGCAAAGTAAATAAGGTGCCTGTGTGAGAAACAAACGTGATTTTTTAAACAATCATGGAAGTTTCATGCACAGGTACTTTTTTTGTTAGCTAGAGTATCGTGACTTTTTTCTGATATTTCGATAATATGGAAGTATATAGTAAATAGATTAGTTGTAGAAAGTGAGCGAATACAATATGGAGTTATTTTTTGCCACCCTATTATATATCCTGACATTGAAAGCCTTCTGGTTTCTGGTGGCCATGGTGGTTCTTACAACTGTCGTTCAGTTGCAGCTGCCGAAATGGCGCGGTGCTGTCGGTGAGCGAACCGTACGGAAACGCCTTGAAAAACTTGGCGAAGAGTACCGTGCCTATCATGATCTCTACGTAGAGGACGCGCAGTACGGATTGACGCAGATCGACCACGTAGTCGTCTCCAAATATGGTCTGCACGTCATCGAAACAAAACATTATAAAGGATGGATATTCGGCAGTGAACATCAGAAATACTGGACGCAGGTCATCTATAAAAACAAACAGAAATTCTATAATCCGATACGGCAGAACTATGGTCACATAGAAGCGCTCAAAAGCCGTCTGAACTTGCCGAACCTGCCTGTACGCTCCATCATCGCCTTCTCTAATGAAGTCGAATTCAAATTCAAAGAACCGTTCCGGTCAGCTGATGTTGTTCACTATCGTGGATTAGTGAAAGCAATCAAGCAAGACGATAGACCGCGGCTCACTGACAATCAGATAAATGCCATAATTAGTAACTTGAATCAGCTTGTAAATCTTCCGAAAGAGGAAAAGAAGTCAATCAGAAAAACGCACTTGCAACAGGTACGGATGAAGTATAACGACACGCCGGGCAAGAAAGTAAAGTAGAAGAGTGGCAGAGACAGTGAAGGATGTAGTTGTAGGAAAATAACATTAGGTATGAGGCAAATGTGAATGTTTAAACAATCACGAAGGTTTCATCCACATGTACCTTCAATCAATATCTACTTATCTCGCATTCATGGTAGTATAAACCTATACGCGGTAATAAGGAGTGGATGAATGTGCAGGTAATCGAATATATTCAGGGGCCGTGGAGGGCAGTGGCACTGCTTATTATTACTTTGGTCCCTTTTTTTCGCATTGCGCTCAATTCGTATAATATGAGGCCCATTGAAAAATTGCGTTTAACGGTGAGTGAGCGATTTAATGTGTATTTTGCACAATGGCTGATTCTGTCCGCTTTGACTGGAACAGCTCTGTTCATGCTGGTGGTTGGCGGTGTGAGCGGGATGAAAGAAGGAGGGAACGATCCGCTTGCAGGGGTATCCTGGGAACTGCTGGCTGGGCAGTCGTACTCTCTGGCGGGGATCTTTGTGTTTTTGCTGCTGTTCATCGTGTATGGCTTCTTTTCCATGGTCAGTGTGAATACATCATTTCATATAGTGGATGAAGAGCCGCTAGAGATTGTGAAGAAAGTGAATAAGCATATATTCCTACTGCAGGCGAAGGACGGTCAGTACTTATTTTATTCGGAAGAGCGGCTGCATCATGTGAAGTTCTATGAAGAGCTGTGCGATCCGCCGAAGAATATGTCGTTGCTCACATGGTTGTATGGCTGGAAGATACGATGGTTCGTGATCACGGTTGTACTTTTGGTAGCAGGAGCTGTATTCGGGTTCTTCAACTGGATTACTGTAGGGGGCTGGCTGATCGCAATCGCGGTATTAGGGTTGCTGGTGCTTGGTGCAGTGGTGAAAAACTATGAGGATATTCAGAGATTGAGTAGTGATGAACCAGAAAGGAATTGTTAGTGAGTTGCCAAGTCCAAAAGTAAATCGTGCGGAAATTTGAAACGTATTAAATTCATGTTCGGACCTAATATCTATATTGTACTTTTATTTAAAACAGTGTATCCATAATACATAAATAATCGACAGGTTTAAGGGGGAAGAAATGTTTTCAAATTACTTCGTAAAATTATTGTTCTTAATCCTGATAGTGTTTTCGTACCCGCTTTCCCAGCTGCTGAAATTTTCATTTGTATTGAGTCTGGTCATACTATTTTTACTGTTAGTTTATGTCTGGTTAAAAAGACAATTGAAAAAAGATATTCAGGACGATTTTGCCGAAAGACTGGGCATAAAAGTGCTACTACCTTGGATTGAATTATTTAGTATATTTCTTCTTATTTATATGTTTTTGGGAGCATTGATTAATTTTGAAGTCCACTATTCTAAAGGGGTGATTATAGTAATTTGCTGGGCTCTTCCGCTAGTGAGTTTGTATGTAATCATCAGGAATATAGTGACGATTATTTCAGAGGCGAAAAGGTTTAGCGGAAGTGACAGCCTGTTGAATAAAATCAAGTTTGTGTCGATACTGTTTAGTGCGATGCTCCTTACATTAGTAGGTCCTAGCATGGTGTTCGGATTTGGATACGATTTGTTTTTCAAAAGTGTATTGGATATCGAAATCGGAAGCAAATTTGAATCTTTTTATTTAAGTCTGATGTTAACGAACACGCTACCTGTCAGTGATGCTGGGTATTCCAAATTAATCAGTCTGGTCAATAGAAACACAACGTTATCGTACTTCCATACCTTTCAGCTATTTTTCACCAAGCTGGTAGACGGCATCTTGCTCGTAGCGATCTTCAATCTGCTGAGCGGAGTTTTGAAGATTACGAGAGTTTAAAGAAGGTACCAGGTCTCGACAATACTTTCACACCATTCGGATCATTGTCATGAGGAAATAGTGGAGAGACATATAGCTCTTTGCAATACATATTATGGGGTGCTAGATTTTACGGAATACTTTCCACTACGTTCCAGAAGTGTCGATCAATAAACAACAGTAAAGCTCCTATTAATAAATTAAAATGCAGCACCTTCTTGATACAATCAGTGTATCCATTTCAGAAGGTGCTTTTTCATGACTCAAAATAAGTTCAAGATCGTTTTCACTACTTCATTCTTTACACAACTACGCATTGTCTACTCTAAAAGATCAGCCTTGTATTCCACTATCAACTACACTACTTCAATAGTTAATTACCTTAGATTAATCCCTCACCACTATTAAAATCGAGAACTGGTGGAATGTATAGTTCTTTTTCCGGTTCCCTTGCTACAATCAGCTCATTGACATAGTTTTCAAAGTTTGTTGCGTTAAACAAAGTAGATGGTCTAAGGAACGCATTGAATTCACGAAGGTTCAACCACTGCTTGGTCTTTAAGTCGATGACACGGATGAAGTCTTCCTGTGTGTAGCCTTCTTTGATTCGACCGTTGATGAATTTACGGGTAGCAGCGGACTCCGCTTTGAAATGTTTTCCGGTTTTGTCATTCAAGTACTGTATCACAGAATGTGCGACGTCGAGATTCTTCTCGACAATGGTTTTATTATTGTTCTTCTTAAGTTCTTTGGTTATAGGCCGTCCCATAGTGGGATACGCCGTCGTACCAGTGTGAGTTTGCACAGCGTCCAATTGTGAGTTAATTGACGTTTCATGTTGAGCTGGTGGAGTGTCCGGTTTTGGGTCGGCTGTTATCTCATTTGGCGTATACGAAAATGGCAGCTTTTCATAATCGATTCGGTACCATTTGGTGTTGTCGATTTTCATCTTATTGTGCTTGGAAGTGGAAATCAAATAACCTTTTTGCTCCAAGTCGTACGTGATCCGTTTAATCGTGTTTAACGACCAAAACGGAAATTCTTCCATCCAGTCGTCGTATGTATTGAACACCCATTTATGACCTTCACGGATGTTTTTTGAAATGTTCAAACGGTAGTGAAGTTGTTGCAAGAATAGCGCAGCATTCAGTCCTACTTTCATTGCGAGTGAAGGTAATAATGGAATCGGATCTTCGTTAATTAATAATTTCATGTGTTGGTCCCCCTAGAGTAAAGTGTTGTAGGCGTATTCATTTAGTGCTCCTCATACTTCATATAGAGAGTATTCCTAAAAAGGATACATCGTTTTTAAAAAAAGATGAAAGGTCGCATGTAGTATTTCTGAATGAATGCAGCAAGTATCTTTTGGGAGATGCGTTAATATATAAGGTACCTATTAACCAAAACGATAGAAAAACTGTGGAAGTCAGGTGCATTATCGTTTGTTTATAGAGTTATGAGAACACCTGGTAGCTTAACAAAACTCCGGTGGTTTGTATTAACTCGTGGGGTGAAGGGGGATCATCGATAGGTAGGTCAGTTTCTCCACAGAAAGACAGTTTAGGGAATTATAAAACAGGAGCCAATGCAAAATCAGTTTGGGCTGATTTTTGCGTCGGCTCCTGTTTGTGTTATACAATCTCAGGCTTAGGTTTAGACAGTTTCAGCAGTTAGCGAACGAAATGGGTCATCACTTAGTCCTGCTTCTACAACTAATTTAGCATATTCTTGTGCCGCGAATAGTGAATGATCGCGGTAATTTCCGCATTCGAGTGCAGAAACAGCGGGAATATGTTCTGTTTCAATTACTTTTTTTAGAACTGTTGTAAGTGCCGCAGCAACATCTTTTGGTTCATGTTCATTCCAGATAATCATATAAAAACCTGTTCGACAGCCCATGGGAGAAATATCGACGATTCCTTCTAGTTCATCGCGCAAGTATGTGGCAAGTAAATGTTCTAGTGTGTGTATCGCTGAAGTAGGGATTGAATCGTGATTAGGTTGTAAAAAACGTAGATCGTATTTCTGTAATACACTCCCTTTTTCATGTTGTTCTGTGCCAGCCAATCTTACATATGGAGCCTTTACTTTCGTATGATCAAGTAAAAAACTTTCGACTAATGCCATTGTTATCATCCTTTCCGTAGTTGATATATAAACTATCACAACTTCACTAGTGTTGTAAATCAATATTTAATAATATTTAGAAAAGTGAATTATTTAATTGACAGACTCTAGTTGCCGGGATATTATAATAACAATTCCGATATGACTTATTGGTATTGTTTAAATAAAAGTCCTATAAAAATTGTTTTTAGGAGAATTAAAGATTTGTCATACAAAATGAATTGAGGGAGGATTTGGAATGACCGTAAAAGAAGTGAAGAAAGGAAATGCATTTGCACTTTTACCATTAATTATTTTTGTAGCACTCTTTATTGGCGCTGGTGTATTGACTAAGGACTTTTCGAATATGCCGCTGAACGTAGCGGTGATTATTGCTTCTGCAGTTGCTTTACTAATGAATCGAAAAGAAAAATTCGAGAATAAAGTGAGTATATTCACGAAAGGCGCAGGTCATCCAAATATTATGTTAATGGCAATTATTTTCATACTGGCAGGTGCTTTTGCGACGGTAGCAAAAGGCATGGGCGCAGTAGATTCTACTGTTAACTTAGGATTGTCTCTACTCCCTGCAAATCTATTGATGGTAGGACTGTTTGCCATTGGCTGCTTTATTTCAATATCAATGGGAACTTCAATGGGGACAGTTGTAGCTTTGGCGCCAATCGGAATTGGTATCGCAAGCCAGACGGATATCCCTGTGGCACTGACGATGGCAACGGTGATCGGCGGGGCGATGTTTGGAGATAATTTATCGATGATATCAGACACAACAATCGCAGCAGTTAGGACCCAACATACAAAAATGAAGGATAAATTTAAAGTAAACTTTTTCATAGTATTGCCGGGTGCCATTTTAACAGCGATTATTCTGGGTGTTATTACACGGGGAAACAAAGCTGTAATCGGTGCGGATTTTGATTATGAACTGATAAAGATTCTTCCGTATATTGCCGTATTGGCTGCGGCATTAGCGGGAGTGCATGTACTGATCGTTTTAATTGGCGGCACGATTTTTGCCGGTGGTGTCGGATTGGCTGACGGGTCTTACAGTTTTGGCGGCTTCTTAAAAACGATTGGTGAAGGAATAATGAGTATGGAAGATTTAGCAATTATTGCACTCCTGATTGGTGGTTTGGTGGAGGTTATTCGGCATAATGGTGGGATTGATTATCTACTGTATACTGTAAACAGTAGAATAAAATCGAAAAAAGGTGCCGAATTTGGGATTGCCGGATTGGTCAGTGCGGCAGCAATTGCTACTGCCAATAATACCATTTCAATTGTTGTTACAGGTCCATTAGCAAAAAGTATTGCTGACGAGTATGAAATTGATCCAAGAAAGTCAGCAAGTCTACTCGATACATTCGCTGGCAGTTGGCAAGGAATTCTGCCTTATGGAGGGCAAATGCTTGCAGCGGCCGGACTTGCAGCGATTTCACCGATAAGTATTATCCCCTACTCGTTTTATCCGGTTTTAATGGGTGGTTGTGCAATTCTTGCGATTCTTATCGGATATCCGAAACTAGGAAGAAAGAGTAAAGAAGTGAAACAGATCGTTACATTGCCTGTAGAGGAATGAAATAAATCACTTACGCATTTTGTTTTACTATTTTAATATATGGTACCTGTGTATGAAACAATCGTGAATGTTTAAACAATCATAAAAGTTTCACGCACACGTACTTTTTTGAAAGATATGGGCTTAATCCAGCGAGTGGCTATTGCAGGGAATGAGCTGTACGGATTGTTGAAGCAAGCACACGGACCAGCTCCTTTACTAAACGAACCATGTATACATGTCAGATTCCTGTCCATACTATATAGCGCAAATGAACTCTCTTTCCAAAGTAGCTCAGCGGTAGAGCAATCGGCTGTTAACCGATCGGTCGCAGGTTCGATTCCTGCCTTTGGAGTACATAAAAAACTCGCCCGACCGGCTATGTGCGGTCAGGAGAATTTTTGTTTTGCACCGATATACATGTTGGTTGCGCAGGCACCTCACTCATCATCCCATGCTGTTCCGTTCACACGTTTTTCACTCATCAGTTCACTGACGGTCCCAAGTTGAAGACCTTTCTCTGTGATTTGTGTAATCATATCTTCCATTCCTTCAGCTACAGGTTTAGTCGGGTGCATTAAAATCATCGTGCCGTTCTCCACTTGAGATACGACTCTGTTCACCATTTCATTCGTCGCTGGTTTTTTCCAGTCGATTGTATCTACCGTCCATAAAACCGTATACATTCCTAGCTGGCTTGCGGTTTCAACCGTTTGCTGATTAAAACTGCCGCTTGGCGGACCGAACCACTTGGGTGATGTAATCCCGAGTGTTTTTATGATGACCTCATTTGTCTTTTTTAACTCTTCCATTGTTTCTGCTTCTGATTTCTGCTGTAAATCGGGATGGCTGTATGCGTGGTTTCCAATTTCATGGCCATCATTAAAAATCAATTTAGCTAAATCGGGATTTTTACTAACCCAGCTACCGTCGAAGAAGAAGGTGGCTTTCGTTTTATGCTTCTTTAGTGCATCCAAAATTTCAGGAATGTATTCATTACCCCAGGCAACATTAATTAAAAAAGATACCATCGGTTTATCAGGATTTCCTTTGAAAATGGGGTGGGGGCCTACATCTTTCAAATGAACAGTGGGGGAAGTTTCTTTGTATACGACTTTTGATTCATCTAATTTGCCGGTCGCTTTCATTTTCTTGTAACTGGCTTCGAGATCCACTTCCAGTCCATTGTAGCCGGGGATGGCTTTCCAGACTCTGTCGACCTTTGCATCAACCGCGGGGATATGATGCGCCTTGCTGAATGATTCCAATTCTATCGTCAGTCTGTCTTTGCTATTTTTAGATGCGGAGGCCGTGCTTACTAGATCCGTATCTGGTCCCCACTGATTGGTGAAAAGAGCTAGGTAAAGTATTCCTATACAAGCAATGAAAGAAATAAGCCAGAAGCGTTTCAGTTTATATCACCTCTTCTCTTGTCGGTAGTGTTTCCTGTATTTGAATAAGTATGCTGATTTAGGTACCAGGTCCCCACACAATTCAGAAACAATTCTGAATTGAACTAGAGTTGTGTGCGGACCTGGTACTCAAGGTAAAATCTCTTTGCGTATACTTCCACAATAAATTGCGATACTAAGCACAGTATCATTTATTTTACATGTGGGAGGAGAAGTATATGGGAAAGGAATTTGGCCAGAGTTGGAAAAAACAACACCCAGGTACATTCTTTGGGAATTCAGTAGAGAAAGCAGATCGTGCAGTGAAACAAGCAATGTCTCATCCAGAAGAGATAGCCATCGAGCATGCATTTAATGCAATTGAGCGCGCAGAAAATGCGTTTATGAATGTGGAGCAATATGACAATGAGTTAGATACAATTCAGCAACATAAGGGTCAGTTGGATTCGATCAAGCAGCAATTGAATGAAGCTCGAATGAAAAAAGGCGAGTAATGAATGGTAGCACTAAGTCATCGTAAAATAAGGTAATTTCACAATGCAAAAAAACAGCGCACCCTCATCTACAAAAGAGGGTGCGCTGTTTCCATGAAGACACGGTACCAGGTCCCAACACAAATTGGAAACAATTCTGAATTGATCTGGAGTTGTGTGTGGATCTGATATCCTAATTATTATTCATATGAACCTCGCGATATTCATACATATATAAGGTGCGCAAAAAATGAATTTACGGAGGACAACTATTGTTGAAAAAATGGATTGTGGTGTGTGTGATTTTTCTCATTGCTGTAACGGGAACGATGCAGGATGTACAAGCTGCAAGTTTTAAAGACATGCATAAGAAAACGTCGTCACTGTATGTAGAAGTAAATTACTTGGCGGACCGCGGAATAATAAGCGGTTATCCGGACGGGAAATTTAAGCCGAATGAGCCGATCGCAAAGAAGCATATTGCCGCAATGCTTGTTCAGGCACTGGATCTGCCGACGACGAATTTGAAAGATCCTAACTATAAGGACGTACCCAAATCTCATCCTTATTATAATGAGATAGCGGCGGCGTATACTGCGGGTCTGTTTTCAAATGCGGTCAATTTCAAACCGGAATCCAGTATTTCTCGCGCATTTATGGCGAGGCTGATGAGTAAAGCATTTAATTTGAAGGTGCATAAAAAGGGAGAAGAAAGTCCGCGGTACAGTGACGTTCCAGCGCATTCGGAGTTTCACATTGATATTTTGAGAGTGTCGTCCAACAATATTGCTACTGGATATCCAGACGGTACATTCAAACCGAATCAGCTCATTACACGTGCGCATTTTTCAGCATTTCTAGCCCGCGCACTTACAACGAGAGCAATGAATATTATGCCGGATCCGAATTATACGTATTACTATACAGACGGCTCCAGTAACTATCGTTATGAGTATGACAGAAAAGAAGAAAACGGCTTAGCTTATTGGCGTATACACAATGAAACGAAACATGAAAAGATTCCTCGTCTAGGCTATGTTCAAAACTCTTGGTCCTACGCAGAAGCTTACGATGACTGGTTCCATTATGATCAATATATTCCTTTCCCTTTTGTTGTAACTCAAACCCACAGTGAAAACGATATCGGACCGGTCAGCTTCGGTAATATTTGGATTACAGAAACGAATGCTGTGAAGACTGTTCGTACTATAGAGTACCGTGACGTGTTGGTAATTGAGAACTATACGCCGTGGGATAATAAAACAATTTTCGATTACTACGCAAAAGATATTGGATTGATTCAACGAGTAGACAGTTCGGGGAAAGAGCTGTATGGATTAGTGAAACGTGTGAAAAAAACTAAGTAAATATACGAGGTCCAGGAACAATCCTTGGTTGTCTCGAGACTTTTTGAATTTACAGTAGGTATCAGGTCCAGATACAACTATGTAAGTGGAACTGGATTCTTGTTCATTAGAAGAAAATCAACTAGACCCTATCGGCATATCATACAATAAACAACGATTACATTTGAATAGGAGAGATTGAGGTTAACGGGAAACATACATTGTTGGATATGAAAATGGGAGATGTCAACGGGGATGGTATGTTGGACACCGTGTATTTGTATGGTCAATTCGATGGGCCACCAGGTGTCTATGCTGATAATATTACACTCGTAATACATGAAGGACGATCAACCAAAAGTACAACCGTTCATCTGAAAAATGATGCGGGATATAATCCGCGCTTATTTCTTGGCGATTTTAACAAAGATGGTGTCCCTGATATTATGGTAAGTATGGATACGGGCGGTAGTGGGGGATATCGTATTTTTTATATCTATTCCTTTAAGAGTGACAGGTTACAGGAATTGTTCAACAGTGATCACTATGACGAAAAGTATGAATTCGAAGCACATTATGAGGATTATTATAAAGTGCGTGTGGAAAGTTCACAGCTTAACGTTTCATTCATCATAGACATAGGCGACAGAGGCTTTGATTATTTATCTCAGTTTTATGACGGTAATGGGATATTAAAAAATCCAGTTCAAGGCGGAGTTCTTGGAATAGGAGGCTTATTTCCAATAAATACAACTAACACAAACAATTATTTTGATATATTAGCCTTGCAACGTATTATTGGACCTACTAATTCAGATACATTAGGATATGTTGAAAATCTATTGACGTGGCAAGACGTCGAATTTATTTCAAATCGATTGACTGTGTCTGTATTTGGTGTGAATATGAAGTGACAGAATTTGAAACAAGTACCAGGTCCCCACACAATTCAGAAACTATTCTGAATTGAACCGGATTTGTGTGTGTACCTGGCACAATCTGCGGCACCATCTACGAAAAAAACAGCGCACCCTCATCTACAAAAGAGGGTGCGCTGTTTCCATTCACTTTTCTTCAATTAACCCACTATCTACCAAGTATTCCTTGGCGACGAGTTCAACCATAATTCCATCATTATCGACTTTTCCGTTCATGACTTGCATCGTTTCTTCATCGATTTGACCTTCAAGCAGGCCGAGTATTTCTTCGAGTTCTGGGTACTCTTTAAGTGTTTCATCCCGTACTAACGGCAGTGCGTGATAGGGAGGGAAGTACGATTTATCATCTTCTAACACGCGTAGATTCGCAATTGCGAGCTGTCCATCAGTCGTGTAGGAGTTGATGACATCTACTTCATTTGCACCAATGGCACGATACATCATCCCGTGATCCATTCCTTTGACGTCTTTAAACTCGATGTCATATTCTTTCTCGAAACCAGGTAATCCGTCTGGTCGGTCGATAAATTCGAACACGGCGCCGAGAATGAAGTCGTTCGACACTTTAGCAAAATCACTAAACGTCACAAGGCCAAGCTCTTCCGCTTTCTCTTCATCAAGTGCCAGTGTATACGTATTATTGAATCCGAACGTACCGAGTGCGGTGATGTTGTCACCGGCGACGAGTCGTTTGGTCGCAGCTAATGTTTCTTCAGCTGTCCCAGGCTCTTCTTGGTAATACGTTACGACAATGGTTCCTGTGTAGTCAGGGATGACATCGATATGGTCGTTGGTCATCGCGTTCCAGACGACGGATGAGCCGCCTAGGTTTTCTTTGTAAATAATATCTACACCTAAGCGATCTTCAATTAATTGTCCCATGATATTAGACAAAATTATACTCTCCGTATTGTTTCGAGAACCGAGTCTGAGTGAATCCTTTTCATTGAATATACAGCCTGACAATAAGCTAGCCAGTAAGGTCGTGACGAGCAATAGTGTAAGTTTGTTTTTCAAATTATCTCAATCCTTTCGGCGTCGTCCAACGTTCAACGGCGCTAAAGAACGTTTCAAGGGCAATCGCAAGGATCGCCGCTGGAATGGCTCCAAGTAAGATCAATCCGTCAATTCCACGTGTAATGCCGAGGAAAATGAAGTCACCGAGTCCACCTGCTCCGATGAATGCTGCGAGTGTCGCGTTCCCGACGTTAATGACCGCAGCTGTTCGAATGCCAGCCATAATAATAGGGATAGCAAGAGGCAATTCTACTTTAAATAAAATTTGCATATTCGTCATGCCCATACCTTTTGCCGCTTCGATTGTGGCGGGATCAACGTCTTTAATTCCCGTGTAGGTGTTTCGCATAATAGGCAGTAAAGAGTAGAGAAATAACGCAGCAATGGCTGTTTTCACGCCAATTCCGAAAATGGGAATCATAAAACCAAGTACCGCTAAACTAGGGATCGTTTGCATAATGCCTGCCGCACCAAGGACTCCCGTTTTCAGTTTAGGTACGCGTGTAATGACAATCCCAAGCGTTACCGCAATGACTACGGCGAAGATCATCGAGAAGAATACGAGTTGAATATGGATGGATGTCGCTTCGAGCACTTCCGGCCATCGCAATTTGGTTTGTTCCACGAGTTGTTGCCATATATTTAAATCATTCATCTAGATCGGCCCCCTTATCTGTCCATTGACTAGACATCGCAGAGAGTAAGGAGCCGCGGTTGACGAGTCCTACCAATATATGATGTTCATCGACAATTGGAATCATGCCGAACGGTGAAGTGTCCATCATAATAATGGCATCTTTCGCCGTCGCCGTATCCAGTAAAAAAGGTACAGCGGGTTTCATCACGTCATCAATGGTTTTGATGCCATCTAAATTTTTAATTAAATCGTAAGCGGATACAATACCAAGTAGTTTCCTTTGGTCATCTACGACGAGAAGATCCGTTATTTTTCGTTGACGTATAAGCGAAATGGCTCGTTCTGGAGAAGTAGTAGAACGGGTAGTGACAACCTTCTCTGCCATGATTTCTGTAACCGGCATCAGTTCAGGGTTTTGGATAATTCGATGCTTACCCATAAACTCTTCCACAAAGCCGTGAGCGGGTTCGTGTAGTAATTTCTCTGGAGTGTCTAACTGAAGTAAATTGCCGTCTTTCATAATGGCAATACGGTCGCCCATCTTTAACGCTTCGTCCATGTCGTGTGTGACAAAGACAATGGTCTTCTTTAACTGTTTGTGTAGCTTAAGTAATTCTTCTTGCAGTTGTTCACGTGTAATAGGGTCAAGCGCACTGAACGGTTCATCCATTAAAATGACATCTGGATTCGCTGCAAGCGCTCTCGCAATGCCGACACGTTGTTGCTGTCCACCTGATAATTCTTTCGGATACCGGGAAGCATAAATTTTCGGATCGAGTCCGACCATTTCTAGTAGATCAAGTACACGCGTTCTCGTTTTGTTTTCGCTCCAATTTTTCAATTGGGGTACAATAGAAATGTTTTTTTCGATCGTGTAATGAGGAAAGAGCCCGACTTGTTGAATGACATAACCGATATTTCTGCGGAGTTCAGCGGCGTTGTAAGATTTGATATCTTTGCCGTTGATAGAAATTTTGCCACTTGTGTGTGGAATAATCCGGTTAATCATTTTCATGGTAGTAGACTTACCTGAACCACTTGGCCCTATGAGAACTAGTAATTCACCTTCCGCGATCTCGAAGTTGACAGATTTCACAGCTTGAAATCCATCATCGTACACTTTTGACACATCTTCAAACTTCAGCATAAGTACCTCCTGTATGTAATTAAGAGTAAATCCTGATTTCTTACGTTTTTGAAATCAGGATTTAAAAAATAGACGTGGTTACTTAATAAATTAAGAAAGTAACCTTTGTAAATACCTTAACATATTAGTAAAGCTTGTACAACATACGATTGGGTACCAGGTCCCCACACAAATCAGAAACAATTCTGAATTCAACTGAATTTGTGTGTGGACCTGGTACTTTTCGCGAAAAATATTGAAAATAATGTTTGACTATTTACACAACAATGCTATTATAAAACTAGTTAAGGTATATTAAAGGACAGTGTCCTTTAAGTTAGGAGGAATGAGATATGGAAACGACGGTACTCTCGCAAGTGATTCGCATGCTGTTTTTTACATTTGCTTTAATTGGTATGTTTTTACTCATCGGTACAATTGTCCGAGCAAAAGTTAAAACGATGCAAAAACTGTTTCTGCCAGCTTCAGTCATTGGGGGTTTTGTAGGACTATTATTGGGACCTATTATTTTAAAGCAATATGCGGTGTTGCCAATTCCGCAAGATTGGTTAACGATTGCCTCGATATTACCAGGTATATTAATTGTGCCAGTAGTGGCATCTGTTCCACTTGGGATGAAAATTGGCGGCAAAGATGAAAGCGGTAACAAAAAGAAAGGCTTAATGAAGCCAGTCGGAATTATGTTGTTATTGATGATTATTATTGGGAGTGTCCAAAACTTTTTCGGTTTGGCCATAGCAGGGGTTTTTAAATTATTCCCTTCTTATTCTGATTTGTATCCGACTTTCGGTACAGAACTTTCTGCTGGGTTTTCTGGTGGTCATGGAACTGCTGGTGTGGTCGGAAGTATGCTTCAGTCAATGAACCAACCATATTGGGAAGTTGCGCAAGGGGTCACGACAACAACTGCAACTGTCGGATTAATTAGTGGTATTTTAGTGGGAATATTGCTCATTAATATCGCTGCACGGAAAGGTTTTACGAAATATTTGAATGGAAGTGCAAGCTTGCCGGAAGATATGCGGACTGGTGTTCAGAAGAATCCTGATAAGCAACTGACTGCAGGGAGAGAGTCAACGAACTCTGCTTCCATCGATTCACTTGCCCTTCACTTATCACTAATTCTTGGCGTTAGTGGGCTGTCCTTCTTACTGACGTATTTCTTAAAGAAACATAATGTCCTCATTTTGAATTCTATACCTGAGTGGGCCTATGCAATCATACTAATGTACATTGTTTGGGGCACTATGCAGAAGCTCAAACTTGCTTGGGTTGTAGACAACCAGACGAAGTCTAAAATCGCATCCACTTTTGCAGATTTTGCGATCGTTGCAGCCATCATGAGTTTACCAATACAAGCGGTCTTCACTTATATCGTTCCACTGTCCGTTATGATGATTGGCGTTCTACTATTAACGATTGGCGCTAGTTATTATTTATCAAAGTTCTTTTTCAAAGATCATTGGTTTGAAAGAGCTATGGTTCTATTAGGAACGAATACTGGGGTTTTCTTAACAGGATTATTATTACTGAAAATGGTGGATTCTGAAATGAAGTCACCTGTACTTGCAGACTACTCCATTGCCTATTCATTTAATAGTGTCATTGGGTTTGTATTATTCCCATTATCCTTCGGTTTATTGGTTAATCAGGGGTTAAGCGCAGGGATGGTGTTGTATGTCACGGTGGCAA
Organism: Sporosarcina sp. P20a; assembly: GCF_002743175.1. Taxonomy (NCBI): domain Bacteria; kingdom Bacillati; phylum Bacillota; class Bacilli; order Caryophanales; family Caryophanaceae; genus Sporosarcina; species Sporosarcina sp. P20a. The sequence continues at coordinate 36,330 of NZ_PDYT01000017.1, read as the reverse complement.
TCATAGCTATTGTTCTATTATTTATCACAACAACGAGTGATCGAAGAGAGAGAAAGGGTGTTTAATTTGAAAGAGTGGATTGAGCAATATATAGAAGGTAAGAAAAATGATTTGACAGCAATCAGTGACTTTATATGGGATCATCCGGAAATTCGGTTTGAAGAAGTGGAGTCTAGCCATAAAATCATGGATGTCTTGCGAAAAGAAGGCTTTGAAGTTCAAAAGAATTTGGCAGGTATACCTACTGCTTTTGTTGGAGAATTTGGAACAGGAGGACCTGTTATTGCATTTCTAGGTGAGTATGATGCTCTTGCAGATTTGAGTCAAGAAAGTGGAATTGCTGAACAACGGCCGATTGTTAAGGGGGATTATGGACATGGTTGTGGTCATAACTTACTGGGAGTGGGGACTTTAGGTGCTGCATTGGCTGTTAAATCTTATTTGGAACAAAACCAACTAAGCGGCAGAGTGCGGTATTATGGCTGTCCTGCAGAAGAAGGTGGTTCAGGTAAGACATTTATGGCGCGTGATGGAGTGTTTGATGATGTAGATCTTGCGTTGACTTGGCACCCTGCACCAATGAACAGCGTATGGAGTTTTAGTACACTGGCTAATATTCAAGCATACTTTAAATTCAAAGGGAAAAGCGCACATGCGGCAGCTGCACCTCATTTAGGTCGAAGTGCACTGGATGCTGTTGAGCTGATGAATGTAGGCGTGAACTATTTGCGTGAACATATGATTGATGGTGCGCGTATTCATTATGCGATTACAGATAGTGGTGGGCATTCTCCAAACGTAGTTCAGTCCAATGCGGAAGTATTGCAATTGATCCGCGCTCCACGCATTGAACAGGTACAATCACTATATGAGCGTATGACAAAAATTGCTGAGGGCGCTGCATTAATGACTGGAACAGAGGTCGAGGTCGTTTTTGATAAAGCATGTTCGAACTTCATTCCCAATCATACGATCAATACAATTTTAGGTGAATCGATGATGGACATGGGCCCTATACCATTTACTAGCGAAGAACAAGCACAAGCGCGTGAATTTCAAGCAACTTTCACGAAGGAGGATATGGGAAGCGGGGACATGGGAATGGATGGTATGAAAATTTCTGGGGATGAACCACTTGTTGAAAAGCCTTTGCCCTATATGAAAATGGATAAAGTTATGCCGGGTTCAACGGACGTGGGAGATGTGAGTTGGATTGCGCCAACAGGACAAATTGTCATGACTACAGCCGCATTCGGAACACCCTTACACACCTGGCAATTAGTGGCGCAAGGGAAGACGAGTTATGCACACAAAGGAATGCTGCAAGTTTCGAAAGTGTTAGCTTTAAGCGCATTAAAGATGCTTGAAAACGAAGAATTGATCGCACAGGCAAAGAATGAATTACATGTAGCGGTTGGGGAGAACGGCTATGTAAGTCCTATTCCGGAGTGGGTAAAACCGAACCAGAAAAATATCTGAATGATTCATTCCATCTATTGTATTAGTCAAAAAAGTCCTTTAAGCTGAGTGTAGTGTACTTACATGATAACTTTAACAAAAAGAATAGAGGAGTCTATGTGAATATAGGTATATTTTTACCGCATTTCAGCTTAAATCGGATTCAGTATATTTTAAGGGAATACAATGAAGTGAACTTTCACTACTATCCCTATCAGACAATCGAAGACTTAAAAGCCGTCTACCAAGCGAACAAAGATCATTTGGATGCCTACTTCTTTAGTGGTCAACTCGCTTACATGACGGCTTTGTCTGAAAATGAAACTTATACAAAGCCAGCGTATTACTTGAAAATGTCGGAAGCCGATTTTTATAAAAAGTTGTTTCACATTCTATTGGAACATCCTAATCTTGATTTATCTCGAGTGTTTATCGACTTTTATCAAGAAAGTGAGATTATTCAACGTTTCGTCGAAGAGTTGCCCGTTGATAAACGGCCTATCATCACAAAAGACTTAACGGAATATTCGATGGATGATATTTATATTGAAAGCATAAAATACCATGAGGAATTGCATGCGACCGGAAGAATTGACTGGTCGTTTACACGGTTTGTGAACACTTTGGAGGATTTCCAGAAGAAAGGTATCGATTATTTCTATTTTGAAATCTCGGATGAAACGATTATACAAACGGCAAATGAGATGATCAATGCTGTACGGATCGATCATCTAAAAAGCAATCAAATTGTCTATGGCTATTTGACTTTTGAATTCGATAATGCAAGTTTGCTGGAAAGTAAGTTTCTCGCTATACATTCAAAGTTGCTAGAGTACAATTATCATATGAAAAATCAACTCATTATTGATGCGAGTAAGAATTACTTTGAAATTACAACTAACCGTTCAGTGCTCGAAAACATGACAAATAACTTTATTTCTTGTGATATACTCCCCTATTTACCTAAAGAAGATTCAATGGTCTTTCATCTCGGTTGGGGGACGGGGAGGAGTTTCACTGAAGCGCAAATTAATGCCAAACGAGCAAGCCGAATTTCTGAAAGTAATCAATTAAGCAGTACGTATATTTTATTAGAAGACGAACAATTAATAGGCCCGCTTACTGGAACTCAGCATAATGAGACGCCTGCACGTCAATTACTAAAAATGGTTTCCATTGATACATTGAAAGAACGGCTGAACATGTCGAATGACCGTATACACAAGGTGCTGCTGGCTTTTGACCAAGTCAATATAAAAGAATTGACGAGCAGTGACTTCGCGAGTCTGTTGCAAATAAGTGATCGTTCAGCAAACCGCATTCTCAAAGAAGCAGAAGAAAATGGACTGGTTACAGTCAAAGATGATCGGGAATCAGGTCTGCAAGGAAGACCTCGAAAGTTATATATATTGAACGAAGGGTTGTTTACTTGAAGAATTAGACCGCGATTTGTATAAGTGTATACGTAGAGTTGCGAGTAAAAGTTGATACCTGTTTGAGAAACAAACTTTTATGTTTAAACAAACATGAAAGTTTCTCAAACAGGTATTTTTCATTCGAAGAGACTTTCCTACTCATTAATCATCGGACATAAATAAGGTACCAACAATCGATTGGGGTCCAGGTCCCCGCACAAATCAGACACAATTCTAAATTCATCTGAAGTTGTGTGCGGACCTGGAACCTTTCACAACCAAAAAAGAGTCTGTCTACTTATGTAGACAGACTCCTTTTTAATCACAAAAATTCGATTAACGTTGTAGCAATCTTGAAATAAATTAGTAACCCGATAATATCATTTAACGTAGTAATGAACGGGCCGGATGCGATCGCTGGATCAAATTTCAATTTATTGATGATCAATGGAACGATTGCACCAATGACAGCGGAAATTCCTAGCGTTAGTAAAATGGAACAGCCTACAATCAAACCAAGCGCCAAATTACTATAGAAAATATACACAAGCCCTGTAATGACGACCATACAAATCAGTCCAATTAAGAAGCCGGTCTTCAATTCCCGTTTCACCATTTTAAATGCACTATTCTTTTCAATTGTACCTAACGCCAGACCGCGAACAGAGATCGCTAGCGATTGCGTTCCAACATTACCCGCAGAGTCCATAATCATTGGAATGAATACAGCTAGTAGCACGACGGACTCCAATGTCTCTTCAAATCGTCCAATTACGCCACCTGTGATCAACCCAAAAAACATCAGGCTAATGATCCATGGAGAACGCTTTTTAGCAGCTGCAAATGAAGTTAAGTTTATATCTGTCGCACCTTTAGTAGCCGATAGTTCACCAAAGTCTTCTGTCGTTTCTGCTTCTAAAATGTCCATAATATCATCGACAGTAATTATGCCTAACAGGTGATTTTCTGTAGTGACGACAGGAACCGCTAGAAAGTCATACTTTTTAATGAGCTTTCCCACATCCTCTTGGTCCATATGATCTGGCACCGATACGACGCGTGTATTCATAATATCTATGATCATTTCGTCAGGATTTGCGACGAGCAAGTTTCGTAACGATACAACTCCGATTAGCTTGCCCTGTTCGTCGACCACATATAAATAGTAGATAATTTCGGCATCCGAGGCAATGATCCGTAACGTATTCAGAACATCTGTCACGTTGTCAGTAGACGCAATGCTCACAAATTCCTTTGTCATTACCGATCCAGCAGTTTCTGGTAGATACGATAAAAGGCTTTTAATCTTTTCGGCTTTGCCGGGTTCCATATTATCGATTATGGAATTTGGCAACTCATTATTGAGCTTCGTTAAGAATGTAACGATGTCATCCGTAAACATGTTGTTAAACATTTCGGAAGCATATTTGTCATTCAGCTCTTGAAAAACTTCTTTTTGATTATGGAATTTTAAAAGCCCGAAGATATCCGCCATTTCACGAGGGGATACATACGAATAGACCCGATGACGTTCCTCTTCTTGCAACGTCATGAAAATATCCGATTGGTCGGATGGATGCAGCTCTAAAAACGTTTCTCGAAACTCTACCATTTTTTCCTCTCTCAACTCGTCTAACGCCAAACTCATGTATTGTTCGCGTGTCTTTCTGCTTAACTTGGTCATATACAACGCTCCTTCAATTAATTCTCTCGTAGGGTAAGGCTACAACAGCAAACAAAGGAATTTTGATAACATACGTTTGTTTTAAATGAATCATAAAAAAACACCTTCAAGAAGAGAAGGTGTTTTGTCATAAGCAATACGAAAAAAGTTCTCTGAAAAGAACTGTAAAAGGCCAAACAAATATCCTCCAGTCGTGGAGCTTTAGCACTGTATGGCATAGGATTGAATCCAGCTACATTAAAAATTACCTTAACTCGATAATTCCTGTTGACCCATTGGCGTCTTTGGACGTTTCTGGGCAGCAGCGTTTCTCCATACAGGAGCCTTACCTAACGAGGGTATCTATGCAATTCATTACAGATACTATCGGAAGGTGTTTGAATTGTCAAATGAAGGCAAACAGGTACGGACACCACTCAAACAGGTACCAGGTCCCGACACAACTTGGAAACAATTCTGAATTGTTTCGAAGTTATGTGGGGACCTGGCACTATTATGAACTTATATGATTTTCACAGCAAGCAACATTGTTTTCAATTTGACTCAACACATGATCAAATGTGTCTAATAACTCTTTAATTTGTTGATTTCGCAATCCATAGTAGACATATTTACCTTCTTGCCTTCCTACAATAATCCCACAACCTCTAAGACAAGCTAAGTGCTGTGAGATATTTGACTGATTACCTTCTATACTTTCAACAATTTGTGTGACAGTCTTTTCCTCATATTTGATGCACTCTAATATTTGAACCCTTGTTTTGTCTCCAAATGCACGTAAAAACTTCACTTTAAGTTCTAAATTTTCTTGTATCATATATATATCACTCCTTATATTAGACATGACTAATACGTTTTGTTATTATCACATTAGCAATGACTAATATGTATGTCAAATAAAAGTGAATACTGTATGGGGGCCACTGTTGGTGTTCAACGCAACATCAGGTTAGTACATATTGAAAAGGTTATTTTTGAACGAAATTACATGATCTATATCGCTATCATTTGTTTTTGAAGAGTCGGAACCTATGAGCATTCTCAAGAGTCAATAGTTAAAGAAGCAGACAGTATATAGTACGCACCTTATGGTTACAGGGATTTAAAAGGAGGCATGATTTTTATATGAATGAAAGGAAGTGAGAGGGGAAGTTATGAAGAAAAATATTGTCATGATGTCCATTTTGTTATTCATCATCTCAGCAAATACCGTATCCGCACATACTGGCCTAACTAGTGCTACCCCAGCTGATGGTGAAGTAATTTTTGAAGAAGTTCATGAAATTGTATTGGATTTTAATACGAAAATTGAAGCCACAAGTACGGTGAAAGTCTTTAACGAGGCGAATGAGGAAATAATCGTCAGTACTATTAACGTGAATGATCATGTCATGACAGCTGGTTTTTTGTCTCCGTTAGATCAAGGTACATATACTGTGGACTGGAAGATTATTGGTGCGGATGGTCATCCGATACAGGGAACTTATTCATTTGTAGTCAATCAAGATGAATTAAAGGATCCTATAGTATCAGAAGAAGTCCAAGAAACACCTGCCAAGCCCATTGAAGAACGAGTAGAAGAAAATGTGGAGCAGCCAGTTGAAGTTCAATCAAAAATAGCATCACATGATGTCTTAGTTATCATCCTTGTCGTTTTATTTACGATTGCTGGCGGAGTTTTCGGCTGGATCATAGGAAGAAGGCAAACATAAATGATTTGGATTTATATTTCAGAAAGTTTATTGTATTTATGTTTCTCACTATTGATGGGCGCATTTATCATTCAATTCATTCCAGAACGACTGAAACCTGAAATCCGTATTTCGAAGAGGCTACTTCAATTGGCAGTGCTAGGCATTGTGTTCTTTTCGGCTGCACCGCTGATTAGAGTCATCTTATTTCTTTATGAAGACATCGGTCTACTGTTGACGATGCAAAATGTGCTTACGGGGTTTGAAGTAGGCAAGGCATGGACAGTCACCCTCATACTTGCACTATTCTTTTATTTGTTTGTATCCTTGTTTTCAGTCTTGAATAGCAAAGTGCTTTCTGGTATTTCATTAGCTTTCACCTTCGTCCTACTCCTGGCATTGGGATGGGCAAGTCATGGCGCATCGCTTACCGAATGGAGTGGCTTCGTTATTCACTCTTTACACTTTCTAGCAGTGACAGTATGGATTGGTATCCTCCTGATCGTTGGTTGGTGTTCAAAAAACCAAGAGAATTGGCTTTCCTATTTACGATGGTTTACTCCTTTGGCCATCACATGTTTTCTTACGATTGTAGGAACAGGATTATTTCTCATGACATTGGTGATTGATGTAAATGAGTATGGCGATGCATGGATGTTACCCTATGGACAAGCCTTATTGGTGAAGCATTTGACTATCATCCCGGTTCTGTTTTTCGCTTTTATAAATGGGTTTTGGATTAAACGTAAATTGAAAAGGCAAGAGCCAATTAATCCTATACCGTGGTTGAAGTTCGAAAGCGTACTTCTATTTTTTACGTTCGTTTCGACAGGGGTCTTGGGACAACAGGAACCACCGCATAGTATCGAGATTACTCTCGCAGGCAGCGGTCCTTCGGCGTACTTCGAGTACTTTTATTTAGGGGTTATAGAACCTTCCATGAGTTTGCAATTTGGTTTTAACACATTAAACATTCTATTTTTTATTGTAGCCATGATCTTCATGGGGCTAATCGTATATAGCTTCAAGAAAAAAACGCCTGCAATTGTTCCGTTTTTCATGGGGATATTCAGTGTTCTATCGCTCTATTTTGGATTCATGTCTAGCATGCAATAATAACGATGAGAGAAGAGGTATTTGATGAAACAGAATAAGAATTCCAATATGAAATTTGTGGTTATTTTAACACTATTGGCAGTCGCAATATTGGCGGCAGTTGTTGTATTTAGCAATAAAGAAGAAACCTTACCAACGGATACAAAGAAAATCGATATCACTGGGCAACCTTCACTTGGGGATCAAGATGCTCCTGTAACGATAGTTGAATTTGGTGATTTCAAATGTCCTGCATGTAAAGCATGGGGGGAAATGATTTATCCAAAGCTAGTTACGGATTATATCGAAACAGGTACAGTGCAATTTTCATTCGTGAATGTATTGTTCCACGGTGATGAATCGACTTTAGGGTCGATCGCCGCTGAGTCCGTTTTGGAGCGTAGTCCTAGTATATACTGGGATTTCCATCACGCATTGTATGATGCACAGCCAGCTGAAAATCATGATGCGGAGTGGATAACTCCTGAAAGAATTCTTGAAATTGCGAGTGATTTCCCTGAGATTGATCAGACACTTTTAAAAGAAGACATGGAACAACAAGCGACTATGGAGAAATTAAAACTCGACGAAGATTTAGTAAGGGAAGTCGGCGTTGCCATGACTCCAACTATTGTCGTAAACGGAAAAATGATGGAAGACCCATTTGATTACGAAGCGATTAAGTCCGCAATTGAGCAAGCGAAGAAGGATAAAGACTGATGAAGTATAAAGAAAACCAATCTAAATCACAGGAATTCCTATTATATGTGGCTTGGGTTGTTTCGCTAGTTGCCATGTTTGGGAGCCTGTATTTCAGTGAGATTAAAGGCTATATTCCATGTGAGTTATGTTGGTATCAGCGCATACTTATGTACCCACTTACATTACTATTGGGGATTGCTACTTTTCAGAATGACAATACTGTTAAAAAGTTTGTGCTTCCGCTAGCTCTTATTGGAGGAAGCATCTCCTTCATGCACTACTTAGAACAGAAGATACCGGGGTTTGGAGGTATCAAGCCGTGCGTAAGCGGAGTACCTTGTAATGCCGCGTACATCAATTGGTTTGGGTTTGTTACGATTCCATTTTTGGCATTAATGGCCTTTGTAATAATTGCTGTCTGTATGTTTCTTCTTAAACCCAAAAAGGTAAATGAATAAAGAATGCTGTTTTAAGAAGTCAAAGTGGTCGAATGTCGATCTTTGGCTTCTTTTTTTGAATAAGGTACCAGGTCCCGACACAATTCGGGAACAATTCTGAATCGTGTTGAAGTTGTGTGGGGACCTGGCACCGTTAAGCAATTGTTCCCGTTCTCTCCGCCCGTAGAGTACGATAAGTCTGCAAGCTCATCAACGTAACTTCTACGGCAATTAATAGTACAATCACAACCGGCAAGAAGAGTTGTAGTGGCTGTGCCAACGCGTCGATCCATGGATGATGGCCGGTAGGAATTCGTTCCGTGAAGAAAAGGAACATGCCGAATGTAAACACTCGAGCCCATTGCGTCGGGGAATAGTCAAAGAGGCCATGACGCCAGCCGAGTTTCCGAATTCGTTGAAAAGCCCATATGATCTCAATCGTTTCGATGACAAGGAAAAATACGAATGAAAGAGTCCAAACGATATACATGAGGGAGAAAGCTGTAGGGTGTGCGAATGTAAGTGCCACGCCTGTAATGGACAAAGCACCATGTAAAATACAATTCGTATTGACCCAATTGACCGTTAAATCTTTATCTGAAGCCGTTACATAACGGAACACAATCAGCAAAAAGTTCAGTATATAAAACAATGAACCAATAACAAGTAGAGTATTAGCGCGGCCTGTCCATTCAGCGCCATCCAACACATGATAGCCCGAAATAACAATAGATTGAGTGGATACGCATGTCAGTAACAATCCGCCATGTATTTGATGTATATACTTTTTCAGATTTGTGAAAATGAACATATAATTTCTAATAACGAGTCCAATATAAATAAACCAAAACGTGAGATTTATGTAGAATAGAATGTTCATTGAACCGGCCATGTCGTTGTCCGACAGCAAAATAAGAATAATTGAAACAGATGCAATCCAAGTGCCAATCGAAAAACTCGATATGGGATCTTTCACATGAAGCAAATAAAAGTCCCTATGAAACAAATCGAATAGGTAATGAATTAAGATCCAAAATGCGCCTGCAATGACTACGTAAAATACGATGGTGGTTGCAGATGGAAAATATATGAAAACGACGCTTTTTAATGCAATGCCCATCGACATAAGGGGGGCGCCGGCAACTGTGGAAATCACTGGCTTATGTCCGAGATGTTTACCGGTGAATGCCAGAATGAGAGTAGCGATAAATAAGAATATAAACATAGTTGCATCCCTTTGCTTTGGATTTCTTTTTTTGCGTAAATCATATCATAAACGGTGCCAGGTCCCAACACAAATCAGAAACAATTGTGAATTGAATTAGAGTTGTGTGCGGACCTGGCACCGTTTATGAAGTATATTGAATTCATCCAATACACTTCATCTTTGATTTCACTAGTAAATAAGTATAAAATGTACTTCTGTACTTCTATAAATTACGGAAGAGGTATGAATGAATATAAAGAATAAAAGTTTTAGTGGAGGGTCTGTATGAATTATAGAATCGGTAACAAGCAAGTATTCGAGCAAGCACAGTTGCGATCGGTTTCAGATGTACCGTTTACTGAAGAAGAACTTCAAAATGGTATGATGTTAGCGATAGCTAAGAAAGACTCTACGTTGGCACTGTATTTAGTAGAGGTAGATGGTCAGAAGAAATTTGAGGTTCGTTGGGATGATTCGCACGAGCTATTCAACGGCTGGAATTCTGCATGGGAGAATTTCACATGGTGCCTAGATATCGTAGGTAACTGATTTTCAGATACTTGTGTGCAAAACTACATATCCATATGTTCTAAAGGAAAAACTCCGCTGGTTTGTGTGAACTGGCGGAGTTTTTTTGTTTTTTTCGGTACCAGGTCCCCACACAAATTGGAAACTATTCTGAATTGAACCGGAATTGTGTGGGGACCTGGTACCGTTTGCTGACCGTTCGCTATGCTGTATTCCATTCGTTCCCGTTCACCAGTGAGCCATTTGCCAGTGCCCAAAAAAGCCTCCCCAACATAAGCTACAACAAAAGAATATATTTGTACGACTTACAAAGGGAGAGGAGTGACTAGTGCATGGCAACAAAACCGCAGCAATTAAAAAGAGGCGACACGGTGGGGATCGTGACGCTTGGAAGTCCGCTCGCAGCTAATCGCATTACGGAAGGGATTCGGATGTTGCAAACGATGGGGTATAAAGTCGTGGTAGGTGAACATGTGTATTCGGCAAATGGATTTCTTGCGGCTACGCCTCAACAAAGGGCTTCGGATTTAATGAAGATGTTTAAGAATCCGGAAGTGAAATGGATTTTACCTACTCGCGGAGGCGTCGGAGTGGCAGGTATTTTACCTTTCCTTGATTTTAATGTGATTAAACAAAACCCCAAAATTGTTTCGGGATATAGCGATATTACGATTTTTTTGAATGTGTTGTTTGAATATGCCGACCTCATCGGTTTTCAAAGTTTGCTGTTGCTAGACTTTAAGGCGGGGACCCCTGCATATAATTTCAATCAATTCTTTGCGGCGACATCGAATGTCACGGCACCTTGGCAAATTATGAATCCGCCTGAAGTTCCACTGGTTGGATTAGTTCCGGGAAATGTCACGGGACCGATTGTAGGTGGGAATCTCACGTCATTCGTAGGCACATTAGGTACGTCCTATGAAATCAATACAGAAGGTAGAATTCTTCTATTGGAAGAAACTCATGAACCGATTAATACGGTGTATCGTTACGTAAACCACTTAGCGATGGCAGGGAAATTTGATGATTGTGTGGGCATCATTATGGGACAATGTACGAACTGTGATTCTGCCTATGGGAAAAGTTATGTGGATTTGATCAATGAATTTATAGTTCCACTAGGCAAACCTTTATTGACCAACCTAGCGAGCGCACATAGCTTCTACAAAGCCACTGTACCTATAGGGGCCAGTGTTCGTATGGATACGGTGAATCGAACGTTAACGGTGACGGAGCCGGTTGTAAAGTAGGTGACAGGTCCGCATGAAATTCATTATATTTTGCTAATATACGCGAGTTTTAGGGTATACTTATAAAGTAAGAAGGTCTACTTCAGTAAATTAAGGTATCATCCTTGTGTTGAATAGATGGTCTACTAAGAAGATGAGAAGAGTAGGTGAAAACAATGGGGAAGTATCAACTAGATAGTAAAGGCAAGGCGTCTGTGGCAAAGTATCACGAAAAAAACAAGCCAGCTCAATTTGATAAAAAGCAGCAAATTGATAAAATACGTACAGCGTATTTGGAAAAGAAGAAAAAACAGGCGGATGAATAAGTTAGAGCAGATGCCAGTACAACGCAGAAACGGTTCTGCATTGTACTGGCATCTGGTACTTGACTTGCCTATTTATCCATGGAAAACTCTCAGCATTTATTATGGGGAGTTTTTTTGTATTTCATCCTTCTACTCTTTAATAAAATCTTTTTATGAATAATTCAATTTTATATCGTTAACCACTAATTGTTGATATGATTAAGGTATATTCTGCATGAAAAGGCAGTAGACTGCGGAAAATACTTAACAAGGTGTGAATTATATTGAATCTCTTAAATGTTAGAAAAGGCCAATTCGTTTATTATCAAAATAAGCTGCATAAAGTCTATTCTGTAAAAGCTTTTTTCAAGCAGTCCGTTCACTTGATCCGACTAGAAGACTTTGAACAACAGTTGGCTACGGCTAAAGAAATTAATTTGTATAAACCTAAACATTTGGACAGTTTTGTCGTGAATCATAAACGATATACATTGCACAAAGATGAGAAGGCTAAAGTAGGCGATTATATTTTAATCATTAATCCTCAACCAGATTCTTTAGATCATCACCATCTACATGCGATTGAAATGGTATCTTCGATTGAACGTCATGGTGTCATCAGTAATAAATCCAATGGTATTAAACATAACGAGTATTGGGTGATGATGCCTGGGCTTGAAGACGGTGCGAATATTATTGATATGGAGATTCCAGATGCGGATTATATTACGGAGCAAGTAAATGAAAAGACGAAGATCAATGTGCCTAAAGCGCATAAAATTAAAATAGGCGACGTGTACCAATGCAACACAAAAGATCCGATTCTTCAGGCGATGGTTGTCGCTATCCAAGGAGAGACGGTTTATTTAGGTAGCAATCTCGAAGTGGATATTAATGAGTTGAACGATCCTGAGTCTTGGAGTTTAGTTCAAAGCAAGCTACATTCGTGAGATCGGTACCAGGTCCCCGTACAATGTAGAAACAATTTAAGAATGTATGGGGAGTCGGTAGGCGATAGTTGTAGTTTACTGCTTAAAAATCAATATGTACTTCCTTTAAGACCATAAAAAAGAGTGGATCGGACTTTACCTGATTCACTCTTTTTGTATACCTTATTATTGCATGTTATCCGTCATCCTCTGCAAGGTCTAGGCGTAGAATTACCACTGCGTTTACTTGATCTTCTGTGGTAGACACTGTTTTTATTGGATTTCAAGAGAAAGAATATAAAGTGATCACCCATCGGTATAACTACTGGTGGGTTTTACTGTTCGCATTTGATAGAGTGTTAGTAGGATAGTTAGGGAGCGTGTAAGATGGAACGAATAAAAGAAGCAGCCGGATTTACGGTAATCACGTTATTATTTAGTCTTCTTACTTGGATCATGATAGATTCCTATATGGATGAATATGATTTACGCTCTATTCAGTCAGAAGAAGTAACGATCATAGAGAAGGTAGGAGCTAAAGGTTTATTTACGCCTCCCGTTTATTATGTTCGTATTAGATTACCAAATGGAGAAGAGCCGGGTCGTCTTAACCGCCTTTCAAAGAATCAGATGGAGAATAGTAAAATAGGCGACTCCCTTAGCGGTTACATGACGGGTACCGCAACTTTTTCGACAGCTCGTGATATTGCGATTGATAGCTTGTACTACTTGTTGGCTATTATCATTTTTGGCATTTTGACTTTCTTTTGTCTAGTTGCCCTAATATTTTCTATTCCCGCAGTGGATCGTTTCGAAAGGAAGATGCATTCCAAACGGCGTGTTAAAAGTAAGAAAAAATGGAGTGTAAGGAAAAGAGCCTGGCGAAATGCAGGAATCATTGTTCTGTTCTTTCTTTTCATTTCGGGCCGTTTTGTATGGAACTTGATTCGTAAATTGCAGTTTGTTGGAAAGACGGAGACTGAGGCCACCATTTTGGATCAGTTTTCGCATACTACGTACCGTAGATATGAAGACTCGCAGTATGAACTGACAATCTCTTTTAAGGATCGGGCGGGACACACTTTCGAAGTATTGAAGGATGTAACGAGACACACCTATCAGCAATATGGCATCGGAGACAAATTACCAATCTCATATCGGAATGCTAATACATACGACGTGTTTGTGCCTGATCATTCTATATGGGATGTTGCTCAGGCATTTACGTATTGGGAGTTGTATATGTATATCATCTTGTTGGCGGTGAGTGTGTTTGTTGTCTGGGCTTATCTTACTGATTCAGAGTAGGATCGGTACCAGGTCCCCACACAATTTAGAAACAATTCAAAGGCAATAAAAAGAGTGGACCAGGCTATACACCTGATCCACTCTTTTTTAAAATCCACCTACATCATTGTTGCATTTTACCCGCTGTATACCCGCCATCCACCGCAAGTGTGACGCCGCTAATTGATTTCGCGAGGTTTGAGCATAGGAAAACCACAGCGTTTGCTTGTTCTTCTGCGGTAGACATTCTGCCAGCTGGAAGTGAAGCGAGTACGCCTTGGTATTGTTCGGGCGAAGTTTTAGACCAACTTTCAATTGCCGGTGTAATCGTTGCGCCAGGAGCAATAGAATTGATCGTAATGCCTTGTTGGCCATATTCTAAAGCCACTGATTTCGTAAGACCTGCAATAGCGTGTTTAGATGCAGTATAAGGCGCCATGTTCGGTGAGCCTTCAATACCCGCACCGGATGCTGTGTTGACAATCGCGCCGCCACCCGTTTTAAGCATAGCGTTTACTTCGTGCTTGATGCAGTAAAACGTGCCATAGAGATTGACTTTTAGCGTAATATCCCAGTCCTTCGAATCCATTTCCCCAATAGGCTTTAACCCTTTGTTAATGCCTGCGTTATTATGCGCAAAGTCTAGCTTGCCGAAAGTTTCAACTGTTTGATTGACCAGTCCGATTACTTGTTCCTCATCACTTACGTCGCATTTGAAAAAGGCCGCTTCTCCTCCAAGATCTTGAATCAGTTGTACGGTTTCCTGTCCAGCCTCTTCACTAACGTCAGAGATCATCACTTTCGCGCCCGCTTTTGCTAAAGCAATGGCGGTAGCTCTACCGATACCTGAACCCGATCCTGTTACTAGTCCTGCTTTACCTTCCATAACTCCTGCCATGAAAAACACTCCTTTTTGTTAATGTTCTTATTGGGTTCCATACACATTTACGACTATTTGTTCAATGAACGAGGTTGCGTTCTGCGTTTTCTATTGAACAACATACGCCCAATTGATTGGGAAATCAACTATGCAGTTTTGAACGGTACCAGGTCCCCACACAATTCAGAAACAATTCAGAACTATCAAAAGTAGGTAAGTACTAGTGATAGTTTTTTGAAAAGTGTATCTGTATATCTTGAAATAAAATATAGTAGCGTTTCATGCCCAGTATTGAGGGAATAGTATATTTCTTACAAAGTATACAAAATATTATGTCATGTACATGCATATAATTTAAATGCAGGCTGAGGGGCAATCAGCTTCGACTAGACTAGTAGAAGACTAAGTTGCCCATATGTATACATGAGTAATTTTAAAAAGGGGGATTTATTTATGGAGTGGGATTATGAATATGATGTAATTGTCGTTGGCTCAGGAGCATCGGGGTTTTCGGCCGCGATCACGGGAAAGAAAGAAGGCTTGAAGACGGTCTTGATTGAAAAGGAAAAAGTATTTGGCGGGGCGTCCGCACTTTCGGGAGGCGGGGTATGGATTCCGAATAACCGGTATTTGGTTAAAGGTGGAGTACAGGACAGTTTCCAGGAGGCAAAGACGTATTTGGATTCTACGGTCGGTGACAAAACGTCGGATGAGATGAAAGAGACCTATTTGAAGAAAGGCATCGACATGATGGATTATCTCCATGAAACGTCCGAGCATATGCGGTTTACGTACGCCAAAGACTACTCAGATTATTATCCTCACTTAGCAGGCGGTAAAGGTGAAGGGCGTTCCATCGAGCCTACGGTTTTTAATCTAAACAAGCTCGGCGGTTGGAGAGGGCAGATGAAGGCACCTGCGATGGATACGAAAGGATTTGTCATGACAGGGCAGGATTTCCGTCATATTAATATGATTACTCGAACGTGGACAGGAAAGAAGAGAAGCTTGACGCTCGGCTGGCGTTTGGTCAAGCACTTGGTTTTGAGAGCCAATTATTCTGCTTTGGGTCAAGCGTTGATCGGTAGACTGGCGATGACATACAAAGAGCTTGGTGGCGAGCTTTGGCTAGATAGCCCGTTCATCGATTTTATTATCGAAGACGATGAAATTAGCGGTATCAAGATTATGAAAGATGGCAAAGAAACACGTGTGAAAGCATCGAAGGGAGTCATTTTTGCGTCAGGCGGATTCTCCCAAAAACAGTCGTTCCGTGAGAAGTATCTTCCGGCACCGACGGATAAAACGTGGACATCCTCTCCGCAAGGGCAAACGGGGGATTTACTGGAGCCTGCTCAGGAGCTTGGTGCGAAACTCGGCTTCATGGATAAGGTTTGGGGCGCGCCATCGATCATTGATCATACAGGTAAGCCATTCTTCTTAGTGGCGGACCGCGCCATTCCGTCTATGATTATTACAGATCAAGATGGCAATCGCTATATTAATGAGCCAACGCCCTATCATGAATTTGTGGACACTATGTATGCGCACAATGAAAAGTCAGGTGGAAAGGCCATTCATTCGTGGATCATTCTAGACCATAAAGCGAAGAAACGTCATCTCTTCGCGGGCTTGTTCCCAGGACAAGATTTCCCTAAAGAATACTATGAACATCATGTGGTTCTAAAAAGTGAAACGATTGCAGGATTGGAAGAGCAATTGGCGATACCACAAGGGAATCTGGTGAAGACGGTGGAGCGGTTCAATGGATTTGCGGAGACGGGAAAGGATTTGGATTTCCATCGTGGCGAAACGAAGCATGATCAGTACTACGGCGATCCCACATTGAAAAACCCGAACCTCGATGCGATCGACAAAGGACCTTTCTATGCATTGAAGATCTATCCGGGGGATATTGGAACGAAAGGCGGAGTCGTCATCGACACACATGCCCGTGTACTGAAAGAGGATGGCACGCCAATTGAAGGACTGTACGCGTGCGGTAATTGCTCGGCTGCCGTCATGGGCGAATCTTATCCGGGACCTGGCGCAACAATTGGACCCGGCATGACATTCGGTCATATCGCAGCCCTTCATTGCAAAGAGAAAGCGAAGTCCGGAGTTACACTTTAAGGTGTCAAAGAGGGGCTGAATACGTTCATTCATCAGATTTTATCTGATGAATGAACGGAATGGTCTACATCATGAAACGGGGGGATACTATGAAACTTTTAACTAAATGGTCCAACACGTTAATGGAAAGGTATTTGCCAGACCCGTATATTTTCGTTGCTCTATTAACATTGGTTGTATTCGCGCTCGGCCTTGGATTCACCGATTCGGGTCCACTCGACATGGTCGTGCATTGGGGAGATGGCTTCTGGGGGCTTTTATCCTTTACGATGCAAATGGTCATCGTGCTAGTCGCAGGTTATGTTTTGGCGATTAGCCCAGTGTTCAAAAAGTTACTTAGCGCGCTTGCTGGTATCGCAAAATCGCCTGGTTCCGCAATTATACTCGTTTCTGTTGTCGCACTGATCGCTTGTTGGATTAACTGGGGATTCGGCCTGGTCATTGGTGCTCTTTTTGCGAAAGAAATTGCAAAGAAAGTACCAAATGTTGACTACCGTCTGTTAATTGCGAGTGCTTATTCCGGTATGATTATTTGGCATGGAGGTCTTGGTGGTTCCATTCCATTATCGATCGCAACTGAAGATCATCCGTTCGCTGACATTATGGGTGTCGTTCATACATCGGAAACGATCTTCTCAACGTACAACATGATTATTGTTGTGGCGTTACTCCTGATCATTCCCATTTTGAATCGTTTTATGATGCCTAAGCCAGAAGATACCGTTACGGTGGATCCGAAGCTTTTAGAAGAACATATCGAAGTGGAGAAAGGTACAGATCACACACCAGCGAGCAAGCTTGAAAACAGTGTGATTATTTCCATGCTGATTGGCGCACTTGGTCTCATTTATCTCATTCAGCATTTCATTACCAAAGGATTCGATTTAAACTTAAACATTGTGAATTTTATTTTCCTCATTCTTGGTGTGATTTTCCATGGTACGCCGAAACGTTTTCTTGCTGCGGTTACGACTGCGGTTAAAACAGCTGGGGGTATCATCATTCAATTTCCGTTCTATGCAGGGATTATGGGCATGATGGTTGCTTCAGGATTAGCTGGTGTCATGTCCGAATGGTTTGTTTCTATTTCGACGGAAAGTACGTTTCCCTTGTTCACTTTCTTTGCGGCTGGCCTTGTAAACTTTTTCGTACCGTCTGGTGGCGGGCAATGGGCAGTGCAAGCTCCTATCATGTTGGATGCCGCGCAAACACTCGGCGTCAGCTATTCGAAGACAGCTATGGCAATTGCATGGGGCGACGCATGGACGAATATGATCCAGCCGTTCTGGGCATTGCCGGCACTTGCGATCGCAGGACTTCGTGCCAAGGATATTATGGGCTTCTGTATTTTCGTACTTATAGTGAGTGGGATTATTATCAGTATCGGTTTATATTTCTTCTAAATGAATGTGAAACGACTGAGATCATTCTCGGTCGTTTTTTGTCGTAACGGAATGTTTCCTATTTCATTAGGCAATCGGTATACTAGAAAAGACGGGACGAATATACGTTCTTGATTCGACCGTACACTATACAGCTAGAGAGGTTTACATATGAAAGGCACTTCACATCTATTTATCGGTACAGTAGTCGGTGCCGTTGCGGGGTACGCTGTGCAGCCGGATATTCAGACTGCATTGATTGGTGCGGCAGTCGGCGGAATATCCGGCGTTGTTCCGGATCTCGACACGAACGGGCTTGCGAGCAATAGCATTACACTTAGTAAGAAAGTAAGCAAATGGCTGATGGAGACCGCCGGCATCGTGATATTACTGACTCTCATCTATCAAGTATTTATAGAAGGACTGAGTCAAGATATTTATGTATATGGCGGTATCGGACTTCTACTGCTTATTGTGTCGCGTATCATCACACAACGACGAATGCTCACTATTACAGGTATTCTTGTCATGCTTCTCGGCTTTGTCCTTGACCAGTCGCCAGGTATTTTACTCGCTGGCAGTTATATAATTATAGCGTCATTCTTGCCGCATAGGTCCTATACACATTCGATTATCGGTATTGTGTTCTATGCATATATTTTGAAGCATTTGTATGCCCAGTGGCCGATTGACGGTTTGGTTGCTGCGGGGCTTGCTGGGTATATTAGTCATTTGCTTGCGGATATGAAGGTTCTTCCTGTTAATCGGCGAGGGGTAAAGTGGTTTTTGCCTTTGTGGGCTCGGGAGTTTTAGGGTGGCACGGTTTGATTAGGTACCAGGTCCCCACACAATTCGAGAACAATTCAGAATTGTGTGGGGTTTTGGTACTTATATTATATAACTCGATTTCTACCAGCACCCAAACCGACAATCAGGTTTAATACTGTGACAAATAATAATATGGATAAGGAAAATGTCCAAGTACCTGTCCTGTCAACAAGTGATCCTACTAAAATGGGCCCTATCGCAGCAAGGGCATATCCGATTGCTTGTGCCATTCCCGATAACTTTGCTGCTTGCATTGCGGTCGATGTACGCATAGCTAGAAAGGCTAAAGAAAGTGGGAATAATCCACCATAGGCAACACCTATTAATCCAACACTCCAAATCATAACATCGTAACTCTCACCACTTAAAAGACCGATATACCCAATGAATGCCAACGAACATAAAATTAAAATAATTCCTCGTTGTGATGTAAATTTGCCGGCAATGATTGGAATGATAAGACTGGCAGGTAGTCCGATCAATTGATTGAATGACAGCATCCAACCAGCAGACTCACTCGTGACTCCATAATCAATTAAAATTTCCGGCAGCCACGTCATAAGCGCATTATATGAAAAAGCTTGTAACCCAAGAAAAATGGCTACTTGCCAAGCAAGCGGCGAGCGCCACATTTTACTATCATCGGCCTTCACATAATACATTTTTACTTCGTCAGCAGACCTTCGCTGTTTAACGAAATAAACCCAAATCGCAATGCCCGCAAGCGCAGGTACTATCCAGATACCTAAGGCAAATTCCCACCCTAATCCAGCACCGATAGCTAACGGAATACTAACGCCTGAAGCTAAAGCCGCAAATAAACTCATCGTCGTCGTGTACACACTAGTCATCAATGGTACTTGATTCGGAAACCGTTCTTTAATAATACCGGGGAGTAACACATTTGAAATAGCAATTCCTACACCGATTAAAATCGTGCCAATAAAAAGTAATGGGATGAATGGAATGGACCTTACGATGATTCCAAAAGAGAGAATACACATCCCCGCAATAAGTGTCGTTTCATTGGTGAATTTAGTACTGATCTTGGGAACAATGGGGGACATGACCGCAAAGGCAATTAACGGTAAGCTCGTTAAAATACCTATGCTTCCATTAGATAAAGACAGACTTTCGCGTAGTAGACCGATAATAGGCCCAACAGAAGTGATGGCCGCACGTAAATTACCTGCAACGAGTAGGACCGCGGAAATTAGAAGAACTTGATTGTAACTTTTTAACTGACCAAATTTATATCTATTCATGAACTCAACTCCTATTTAGACTATGGGAATGTACACTGCCGTTAAATGAAGGGCAGGATCCTTTTAGTCGAAAAGGGATCTCAAAACAAATCGTGAGAAATTCAAAGGTATTTGATTAAGTAAAAGCTGCTTACTACGTATTGGCCAGATTCTTTCACGGCTTTTGATTAGCTAAAGCATCTACTTGATTATTACTTTTCTTTGTCTTGTAGTTGCACGATTGCTAAGCAAGCGACACCAATGGACAGTAGTGTGATGGCGGTTTCTACAGATACATCACCTAAAATACTTAAAACAAGTGTACTGACACCCATCGCTAATGCAACTGCTTTGAAAATAAGTTTGATGTTTTTCATTTGAATTAGCTCCAATTCAGGCCTGTAACGGCATTTTATTATAAAGCGCACCCAACGATAAAATAAACCTATTGATCTTTATTGCTTTTGTCGAACTTTGTGGAAAACGTAGTCATCAACACTATAAAAACAGGTAGTAAACTCCATAAAAAGAAACCCCAGTGCTGTGTTAGTACGGATAATACGAAGAAGAAAGCAAGTGCGACAATTGAAATATATACAGTACGTTTTTGATATGTATTCATCTTGCACGCTCCTTTTCGTGATCTGGTATTAGTAATCATCTTATCACAAATATTACAGTTAAATACTATGTTTATAGACTACTCTGATAATAAGGACATCCCACTCTAATTGTATTACAAAGTAGAGACGTATAGAATCCCAAAGAGAAAACACCTCTTTCAGGTACCAGGTCCCGACACAACTTGGAAAGTATTCAGAATTGTTTCGGATCCTGGTACCTTTAAATATACCCGGACATTAAAATTTGACTTGACATTCAAAGTCTGAAAATTCATAATATGCGTAAGTTAAAAATTGGAAGTGTGAAGAAAGTCATGTCATTACGAGAAAAGAAAGTAGAAAAGAAAAAAGAAGAGATCCGGAAATCTGCTATGAGTGTTATTGCGGAAAAGGGATATCATGCGACGACGATGGAAGATATTGCAGCGAAGTTACTCATGACTAAGGGTTCCGTTTACTATTATTTTAAAGATAAAGAATCACTTGTGTATGAGAGTCATAAACTACTTTTGGAACAAAGTATGGAGCAACTCCAAGATGTGTTGGCAGAAGAACTCACGTCTGTTGCGAAGTTGCGCAAGGCGATGGTCGTCCACATGGAAAATGTCATTACAGAAAGAACGGATTTCTTTATTGGCGTTAAACCGGATCAAGTGTTTGAAGGTGAGCATTTACAAGAAATTCTACACCTTAGAAATCAATACAGTGATTGTATGAACAGACTTATTCAACAAGGGATGGAGGACGGAAGTTTTGTACAAGTAGATATGAAGATTGTGAATTATATAATTCTAGGCGCCATGAATAATGCGGTGATTTGGTATTCTCCGAAAGGTAGTAAAAGTATAGACGAATTGGCCAATTCTATTGCAGATTATTTATTGAAAATTCTATTGTAGGACTATATATCAAAGGGAGCGAAGTAAATATGAACATGGATCACGTGTCAGCGGTTATTACAGGGGGCGCTTCGGGACTTGGAGAAGCTACAGCTAGAGAAATTATTGCGGCAGGAGGAAACGTAACGATTTTCGATTTGCAAGAAGAACGTGGGAACAAATTGGTCAAGGAACTCGGAGATGGTGCCTCATATATCAAGACGGATGTTACTAGCACGGAAAGTGTTCAAGCGGCTTTGAATCATGCGGTGAGTACTTTTGGCAAAATCAATGCAGTCGTAAATTGCGCAGGCATTGGTGTGGCGGAGAAAACCTATAGCGGTAGAAAAGGTGCGCATGATCTGGAGAACTTCAGCAAGGTCATTCAAATTAATTTAATCGGGACGTTTAATACGATTCGTCTCGCTGTTGAGCATATGACAAAAAATGAACCGAATAGTAATGGCGAAAAAGGAGTCATTGTGAATACCGCATCGGTTGCGGCGTTTGACGGACAGATTGGTCAAGTGGCGTATGCGGCATCTAAAGGCGGGATCGTCAGTATGACATTGCCGCTTGCGAGAGATCTAGCATCTGAAGGAATTCGCGTGATGACGATCGCACCGGGTTTGTTCGAAACACCGATGTTCGCTTCATTGCCAGAGAAGGCAAAAGAATCTCTTGGCGCAATGGTACCTTTTCCTTCGCGACTAGGCTACCCGGAAGAATACGCACAATTGGTGATAAGTATTTGCGAAAATACAATGCTTAACGGGGAAACAATTCGCTTAGATGGTGCAGTCCGTATGCAGCCAAAGTAAGAGTGTGTATAGAGAATGTAAAAATTAATCGACTAAATGTAAGGGCTTACAAATGTATTTGAGAAAGAGGGATGTAGTATGAGAGAAGCTGTAATTGTGGAATGGGTCAGAACGCCGGTAGGAAAAAGAAATGGTGTATTGAGTACGGTACGGGCGGAAGATTTAGCAGCCAAGCCCCTAGCAGAAGTAATCAAACGAGCGGGAATCGATGCCGGACTAGTAGAGGATGTCATCTTCGGTTGTGTATCGCAAGTAGGGGAACAATCTTTTGATATCGCTCGAGTTGCAGCTTTGCAGGCAGGATATCCAGTGGAAGTGCCAGGAACGACAGTGGACAGACAATGTGGATCAAGCCAGCAAGCTGTACATTTTGCGGCGCAAGCGATTATTAGTGGGGATATGGATGTCGTCGTGGCAGGAGGCGTCGAGAGTATGTCCCGAGTACCGATGGGTAGCACCCGACTAGGCGTTTCATTCAGTGAAGAAATCACATCGAAATATGAAATGGTCCATCAAGGTGAATCAGCGGAAAGAATAGCTGACCAATGGGAGATTTCAAGAGAGGTAATGGACCGCTACTCACTGGAAAGCAATAATAAAGCTATCACTGCTCGAAAGGAAGGTAGGTTTGATAGTGAAATCATGCCAATAGAGGTCACACTTCCTGACGGTACGAACATGACCGTGAAGGATGATGAAGGACCGAGGGAAGATACGACGATGGAAAAGCTCAGCAAGTTGAAAACTCCTTTTAGAGAAAACGGCGATGTGACGGCAGGAAACTCTAGCCAAATTAGCGACGGGGCCAATGCAATTCTGTTAATGTCCCGCGAAAAGGCGGAAGAACTCGGATTGAAGCCGAAGTTTAAAGTACTTACTCGCGTAGTGGTAGGTTCTGATCCGACACTCATGCTAACGGGGCCTATACCGGCTACCCAAAAGGCTTTGGAAAAGTCCGGACTAACACTCGATGATATAGATGTTTTTGAAGTCAATGAAGCCTTTTCTGTTGTGACAATCGCTTGGTTGAAAGAAACAGGTGCCGATCCAAAGAAACTGAATCCGAATGGAGGAGCAATCGCTCTAGGACATCCACTCGGCGCAAGTGGCGGACGCTTGATGATTACGATGATGAGTGAATTGGAAAGAACGGGCGGGCGTTACGGACTGCAGACGATGTGTGAAGGGCACGGCATGGCAAATGCGACGATTTTGGAACGATTGGATTAATTAAATGATGAATGAAGACATGTAAAGAGGAGAGATTTCAATGCCATTAGATTCTATTCGGGTACTGGATTTATCCCGCTTGTTACCGGGGCCATACTGTTCGATGCTTCTCGCAGATTTTGGTGCAGAGGTGATCAAGATAGAAGAGCATCACACTGGAGACTATGCGCGGGCGGAATTGCCTAAGGTGGGCGAAGTGAGCGCGCTTTTTCATTCATTGAACCGTGGTAAAAAGAGTATTTGTCTTAACTTAAAAGATCCAGAAGACAAAGAGCGTTTTAAGCAGCTTGTGAAAGACGCGGATGTTGTGATTGAATCATTTCGACCTGGCGTCATGAAGCGGCTCGGATTGAATTATGAAATATTGAATGAAATTAATCCAGGGCTTGTGTACTGTGCGATTACAGGTTACGGACAAGACGGCCCATACGCTACTCTGCCGGGTCATGATCTGAATTACATTGGTTATGCAGGCCTGCTAGATGCGATGGGCGAGCGACACGGTGCGCCACAAATCCCTGCTACACAAATCGCGGATATCGGAGGGGGTGCGTATCCGGCAGCGATGGGGATCATGCTGGCATTGTTTGAAAGACAGAAAACAGGTATTGGGCAGATGGTTGATATTTCGATGATGGATGGCGTGCTTTCTTGGATGCCAACATTCTTTCCCGGGTTTCTTGCGACGGGTCAACAGCCACAAAGAGGTGAACTAGACTTAAGTGGCAAGCGTGCGTCGTATGCGGTGTACGAAACGAAAGACCATAAATGGTTAGCTGTTGGCGCATTTGAATTAAAATTTTGGCGTGCATTTTGCGATGTTATTGGTAAAGAAGAATTTGCGGAGAAATTGCATGATCCAGTAGATGTTCAGCTGCAGATGAAAGAAGAAATTACTGCGATTTTATTGCAGAAGACGAGCGCGCAATGGATGGAAATATTCGATGAGGTCGCGGCTTGTGTAACACCGGTCCTGTCATTCGATGAAGTACTAGAGGATCCACAAGTTAAGGCACGGGGGATGATCCAGCAAGTAGAAGATCCAGAAATTGGGCCAGTGATGCATATCGCAACACCTATAAAGTTGTCAAGAACGCCCGGAAAAATTCAAAGTCCAGCTCCTTCTCTAGGAGAGCATACAGTAGCGGTACTCGGAGAATAGAAAGAAGAACTCGATTTATATGATGTGGCCATTGGTAATGAAGTGGAAATTTTTCGCGTCAGGAAAATAGAAACTGTATGTCAATGAGTTTAGTGAGAGAAAGGGGACAATACTAATGGATATCGGCCTATCACTTTCCCGTAATGCACGCAGAATACCTGAGAAAACCGCAATGATCTATGAGGATCGACGTTATACGTATCGCGAGCTGAATCAAGAGGTGAATAAACTTTCACATGGACTCATTCACCATGGCGTGAAAAAAGGTGACAAAGTAGCGCTCATGATGAAAAACTCAGATACATTTATTATCGTCTACTATGCCATATTGAAAGCTGGAGCTATTACGGTACCCGTGAATTTCCGCTTAACCGCTACTGAAGTTTCGTATATTTTGGATGATAGTGATGCAAGTGTTGTGTTGTTTGATGAAGAGTATGCTTCGTTGATCGATCAAGCAACAGCGAAGAATCACAAGATCCGTTTAAAAATCACAACAGGCGCAACAGCAATTAACGACCAAGTCCTTTACAAAGATGTATTACAAGATACCACAGATGATCCCGAGATCTCTGTCGATGAAGCCGATGATGCAGAAATATTATATACATCCGGTACGACTGGCTATCCGAAAGGCGCGTTATTCGATCATCACCGCGTGCTTCACGTCGCATTTAACACCTCTTTAATCCTCAAAATCAATCCCGATGACATATTGCTTCATGCGGCACCGTTGTTTCATTCCGCACAATTGAATTTATTTCTCGTACCAGGAATTTACTTAGGCTGTACACAAGTCGTTCATCAAAACTTCGAACCTCAAAAAGTATTACAAGCAATCGATCAATATAAAATCAGCTTCTTCTTCGGTGTGCCGACGATGTATAATTTCTTGCTGCAAGTTCCAGATAAGCAGAAATACGATCTTTCTTCTGTTACACGATGTGGATATGGTGCGGCGCCGATGCCTGTCGCTTTGTTGGAACAGATAATGAAACTTTTCAGTACCGACCAGTTTTACAATATGTGTGGTCAGACAGAAGGAGGACCAGGTGGCGGTGCTTTTCTTCTGCCAGCAGATCATAAAGATAAAATCGGTACGGGAGGAAAAGCTTCGCTGAATACGGAAATACGCGTGGTGGATGATCATGATGAGGATATACTACCTGGTGAAGTAGGAGAATTTATTATCCAAAGTGAGATGGTTATGAAGGGGTATTATAATAAGCCGGAGGAAACTGCGAAAGCGATCCGAAACGGTTGGCTTTACACCGGTGATTTGGCGATGATCGATGAAGACGGCTTCGTAACCTTAGTAGACAGAATGAAAGATATGATCGTTTCCGGAGGAGAGAATGTCTATTCAACAGAAGTGGAACAAGCGCTGTATAGACATCCTCAATTGCTTGACTCGACGGTAGTTGGCTTACCGGACCCGGTGTGGGGAGAGAAAGTAGTCGCGATTGTAGTAGCGAAGAAAGAGGAGAAGCTCGATTATGCAGAGTTGAAAGCGTTTTGTAAAGCCCATTTAGCGGATTATAAAGTGCCGGTTGAATTTATTGAAGAACAAGAGATACCTAGAAATGCATCAGGGAAAGTGTTGAAATATCGTATTCGGGAAGCACTGGTTTCCAATCGACCTGTTAATCCTCACGTATAAAAATAGAAGCTTTCTTACGGGAGAGTAAAGGAGTGGCGGATGCATGAAGCGACCATTTATGACGGAAGAGCATGAACAGCTCCGGAAATCAGTGCAGAAGTTTTTGCAGAAGGAAGCCGTGCCTTATATAGATGAGTGGGAGAAAGAACAGCAAGTGCCTCGATCATTTTGGAAGAAAGCTGCCGCCCAAGGATTGATCGCACCTTCAGTTGAAGAAAAATATGGCGGTATATGCGCGGATTTTGGCTATGCTGTCGTCATTAGTGAAGAGTTTGAAAAAGTGGCAAGCGGCATCGGTGGAATTGGATTGCATAATGATATTGTCATTCCATATATACAATCCTTTGGTTCGGACGAACAGAAAGAGCGTTGGCTCACGAAAGCTGTAACCGGAGATATGATTAGTGCCATTGCAATGACGGAACCAGGCACAGGTTCCGATCTTGCTGCCGTGCGGACGACTGCGATAAAGAAGGGAGACCGTTATATTATTAATGGAGAAAAGACATTTATCACAAATGGCTCTTCTGCCGACTTCGTCATTGTCGTCTGTAAAACGGATCCTACCGCATCACCTGCTCATAAAGGCATCAGCTTGCTCGTAGTGGAAGAGGGAATGCCTGGGTTTACAAGGGGAAAGAAGCTCAATAAAGTAGGACAGCATGCGAATGACACGAGTGAATTGATATTTGAAGATGTATCGGTTCCGGCAGAAAACCTTCTGGGTGAGGAAGGGAAAGGGTTCTACTATTTGATGGAGAAACTTCAGCAAGAACGCTTGATGTGCTCCATACAAAGTGTGGCTTCTGTGCAGAAAATGCTAGATATTACATTAGTGTATGTAAAAGAGCGACAGGCTTTCGGCAAGCGGATCGGGGATTTCCAAAATACGCAATTTAAAATGGCAGAAATGCAAACGAAGGCCACCATTGGTCAAACATTTGTTGATCGTTTAATTATCGAGCATATGCAAGGCAAAAACGTCGTAGATGAAGTATCGATGGCGAAATGGTGGACGAGTGATTTGGCACAAGACGTGGCGATTCAGTGTATGCAATTTCATGGTGGCTACGGCTATATGGAAGAATACGAAATCGCTAGAAGGTATCGCGATGTGGCAGTCAGTTCGATTTATGCCGGAACGAATGAAATTATGAAAGTGATTATTGCGAAGAATATGGGGCTATGAAACAAAGCAGGCGAGTAAGATGGAACAGCATATTAGGTACAAAAAACGCGATGAACAACTCATCGCGTTTTTTATATTAAGGCTGAATCAATACTTTGATACAACCGTCTTCTTTTTTATCGAAAATAGAATAAGCATCTGCTGCGTCTTCCAATTTCACTTTATGCGTAATAATATCTGTCGGATCGAATTCTTTTGCTTCGATCTTTTTAAATAACTCAGGCATTAAGTGAATAACGGGTGCTTGTCCCATTTTCAAGGAAACATTGCGTGTGAAGAAATCACCCAGTGGGAAGTTGTTGGCGTCTGTCGCATAGACACCTGTCAATTGCACCGTACCAAATTTCCTTACGACTTGTGAAGCCGTGATAATCGGGCTGATCGTTCCAAATTGGTTATCTCCACTAGATCCGAATGTTTCGCCTGGTTGTACAGTTCCGTCCATTCCTACACAATCAATGACGACGTCTGCGCCACCTTTCGTTTCTTCATGCAATAATTTGCCGATGTCGTCATGTTCTTTAAAATTATACGTTTCTACTTTATTCGTCTTCTTGGCATGGTCTAAACGATAATCTACATGGTCCACTGAAATGACTCGTTTCGCGCCTTGCATCCAAGCAAACTTCTGCGCCATTAATCCAATAGGTCCGGAGCCAAGAATAATTGCGGTATCGCCTTTTTTCAATCCGCTATGAAGTACACTCCAATACGCTGTCGGAATAACATCAGATAGTAAGGCAAGATGCTCGTCATCTAGTTCGCTGTTCTCCGGTACTTTAAATGACGTGAAATCTGCGTATGGAACACGTAAATATTCGGCTTGACCTCCCGGGAAGTTCCCGTTTGGCTCAGCAAAACCAAATAACCCACCTACTTCACCGTGCGGATTGGATTCGTCACATTGACTTTCCATTTCGTGTTGACAGAAGAAACATTCTCCACAGCCTATATTAAAAGGAACGACGATACGATCGCCTTTCTTTAATGTTTTCACTTCAGAACCTACTTCTTCGACAATCCCCATCGGTTCATGACCGACTACATAATCTTTCTCGGGCACAATCCCGCCATGGTACAGATGCAAATCCGATCCGCAAATACCACTTGTCGTAATGCGTACGATTACATCACTATTTTCTTGGATACTCGGAGCTTTCACTTCTTTTGTGACCATCGACTTCTTTCCTTGAAATGTTACTGCTTTCATACCATCACTTCCTTTTCGCGTTATGCTTATTTTGTACCCGTCTATTTTCTATGTAAACTAGAAATGTAGGATATGATTATTGATACCTAGTAGATGGAAGAATGGTAAACAGAACTATGTATGTATGTTAAAAGAAGTGCTATAAAGGGAAGTGAAGAATAAGGAGGGGTTCATTCATGTTACAAGAAAATGAAATGAAGCATTTACAACGAGCTGTCGAATTAGCAGAAATTGCGTTACATAAAGGAGATCAGCCATTTGGTTCGGTATTGGTTTCAGCGAGTGGTGAAGTGCTAGCTGAAGACCATAATCGTACAAGTGGTGGCGACCCGACGCAGCATCCTGAATTTGCTTTGGCGCGGTGGGCTGCAGATCATATGGACGCAGAAGACAGAGCGAAGGCGACGGTATTTACGTCGGGTGAACATTGCCCGATGTGTGCGTCAGCCCATGGGTTAGTCGGTTTGGGACGGATTGTCTATGCTAGTTCATCGAAACAGTTAGCCCAGTGGAAGAAAGAAATGGGGGTTACGCTGCCTGCACCTGTGAAAAGTTATCCGATTCAAGAAATGGTGCCTGCTATCGAAGTAGTTGGGCCAGTAGAAGAGTATGCAGAGCAAGTGCGAGAGTTGCAACGGCAGTACTATCAGAAGAATAACTGATGTAGATTACACGAGGAGAGCCGTATGTTTTGGCTCTCTTTTTTTATATCAACCAGAGAAACTATAGGAAAGCGGTTTATTTCACTATATAATCAAACTATAATGTTATGTAACTAATTATGTCGTGAAAGTATATACAGTGGGGATGGAGGTTGGAATTTGATACAACTCATAAGTTTCTTCATCTTCTGGTACTTATTCGGGGGGATATTGCCGGCGCTCTATATAGGGAAAAGGAAAGGACTAGATTTGCGTGTAGAAGGTAGTGGCAATCCAGGAGCGCGTAACGCCGGGAGGGTGCTTGGGAAGTCGATGTTCTTTGTTGTGTTGCTTCTTGATGCGACCAAGGGGGCATTGCCGATCATCGTCTCGCGTGCCCTTGGATTCAGCCCAGCTATCGTCTTGTTGATGCTTTTTGCGGCCGTGCTTGGGCATTGTTTTCCACTGTTTCATCGATTTCGTGGTGGGAAAGGGGCGGCTTCTTTACTCGGTGGCATGATCGTCTTTCAGCCACTTGTTCTGCTGTTAATCCTTATTTTTTCGGGTCTGTTATACTCGTGGATTCGTCAGAAAACAAAAGCCGCGCTGCTTGGATTGTCGGCCATTATTCCAGCTATTTTTATTGGCTACGGCCAATGGGCGGGGATCGTAGCATTCTGTTTGTTTGCGCTAGTCATCTATACACATCGTAGTTATTTCATTAACGAGCAAGGGAGGCAATCAGTATGACCTATTATTATCGGCTTGCCGTACTTCCGCAAGATGCGGAGCGAATTCATCAGTTGAATTATCGAGCGTTTGTGGAAGAAATTCCGCAGCATGCATCCAATGAACAGCGTTTGTTGGTCGATCCGTTTCATGAGGAAAATACATATATCGTTTGTTTAAAGGAAAATGAAATAGTTGGGATGTTGGCATTGCGTTCGACTCGTCCGTTTTCATTGGACAAAAAGATCGGTCCGATTGAGGGATGGCTTGAACAAAAGCCACAATATCCTGTAGAAATCAGATTGCTTGTAGTCGATCGAGCACATCGTAGTGGTCGAGCATTTTTTGGTTTGATGCAGGGGCTAGTGAATTGGTGCAAGCAAGCAGGATACGATGCAGCGGTGATTTCGGGTACAGTGCGTGAGCTGAAGCTTTATCGTCATATGGGCTTTGAGCCATTTGCCAATCCGGTCGGTACGAAGGAAGCGAAATATGTGCCAATGATTTCATCGTTCGCGGCATATGAAAAAAGTGCAGCGAAGCGTTTGGTTGCACCTGTCGTGAACTTTTTGCCTGGTCCACCGAAAATTGCTGAAAATGTTAAAGCAGCTTTTGCAAGTGAAGCATTTTCCCATCGTTCGGCTGAATATGCACGATTATTTACGACTGTAAAACGTCAATTACTCGACTTAACGGGTGCGAAATACGTTCAGTTATTACATGGAACAGGAACGCTTGCGAATGATGCGGTGGCGGCCCAGTTGTCTAGAATAGGGGGGCGTGGCCTCGTTGTAATCAATGGAGAATTTGGTCAACGGTTATGCGATCACTCAAAGCGTTTTGGTTTAGCTTTTGATTGCTTAGAGCAAGAATGGGGAGAAGTGTTATCGCTGGAAAAGTTAGCGGAGCAATTGGATTCTCAAGAATATAGCTGGTTGTGGATCGTTCATTGTGAAACGTCGACGGGTGTCTTGCAGGAGTTGGAACAGATTACAGCACTTTGTCGCGCACGTGCGGTTAGGATTGCAGTGGACTGTGCGAGTTCAGTCGGAACAGTGCCTGTGAATTTGCGTGACGTCGATTTCGCTTCTTCAGTTAGTGGTAAAGGACTGGCTTCGTACGCGGGGCTTGGTCTAGTGTTCCATCAAGAGGCGATCGAGCCGGATGAAACGATTCCGCGCTATTTGGATCTCGGTCAATATGAGAAATATGAGGGCATTCCGTATACACAGTCGTCTAATGCAGTAGTCGCGTTGCATCAGTCGCTTGAAAATATATTGTTGGATCCGCCACAACGTTTTCATCGTATTCGCCATTGTGCAGATCGCTTGCGTGAAGGCGTTGAAGAGTTGGGTATGGAGGTGGTGGCACCTAATGAGTATGCAAATCCAGGTATTCTGACATTCGTACTACCTAAAGGGAAAAGTTCAAAGCGACTCGGTGATGATTTACTTCTGAATGGCTACCGCACGCATTATGAAAGTAGGTACTTGCAAGCGCATAATTGGTTGCAAGTGGCGGCAATGAATGAACCTTCGGATGAAGAGGTGGAGAGATTTTTGGAGTTGTTGCGTTGTTTGCTAGGAGTTGGGGAACACGCATCTCCTTAAAATATGGACAATGCATATTGCGGACGCAAGTCGTTCATCCAGAGCGTCTGCCCAGATGAACTATGCGAGTGCTTCTGAACGTATTTCATAAACTTATCTGATTATACAACATAACACTTCTATTTATTTTGCTAGTATTTTCAACACTTTATTGAAAAGTAACGAAATATGGAAAAATAATAAAGAGGCACAAACACCAAGTACGAAAACATTGGATATCAGTAAACCCGAAACTTCTCCATCAATTAGTAACGAAATGAGTAACAGGATCCCTACAATGAATAATCCACCGGCTATATAGAGTAGGAAGTACATGATATATTTCTGAACTTCATTACGAAACTTGAATTTTTCGAAATACATATCTACATAATGCGAATACGGTATTCCTCCAACTATATAAATGGGTATGGAATAAAGGAAATATAGTACAAATAGTGCGTCATAAGGGAAGTACCCAACATCGGCTTGTCGTTGCGCTGAGGGAGTGTATTCGTAAAAAGCTAACGATAAAGAAAATACGATGGCGGAAAGTATGGCGACAGTAAGTTTTCTTAGAAATTTCATTTACTTCACCTCTGTTTATGCTATGACATTAAATTTAGTGTGTTGATAATAAAAGGGTACGATAGTGGTTTCGACCCGTTGATCTACGTTGCAGCCGGACGCGTTTAGAGGGCGGGCGGTGAACCTCCCGTCGCCGGCTTCCACTCCGATCAACTGAGCGAGTGCGAATAAACAATGTGCCACAATCGCGCCCATTAACGGTATAACCACTTAGTTTTTCGGGAGAATACCATTCGTTATCTTATTCACCACTTTGTCTGATAATTTTCCAATAAGAATAAGTACAAGGAAAACAATAACAAGAAAGCTAAGAGCTTGTAAAAAGATATTTGTAAACTGTTCCATAATCCAATTTCGACCGTAATAAATGAGAGTGGTGACAACGATAATATCAAAAACAAGAGTTAAAAAAACGCCTAGAAGTTGGCTTTTATTCAGCTTTTTAAACTCTCTTAATGTTTCTTTGTTTTTTATAAAAATACGTGTAACTAGTAATATAAGTAAGAAAATCAAGATAAAATCGGTCAAGTTTTCCCTCCTAACCTAAAGAATAACTCTAACGTGATCTGGCCCGATTGCTGGTTGAACAATTCATTATCTAGAAAATACCATCAATCTCTAGTAAGTTCCATACTTCCTTTATTTGTTTCCCATCAATAATAACTTTTCGAAGTAAATCCCTGCTGTCTTCTCCTATAATTTCACTTGTAGAATCATAGAACTTCCAAAACATAAATCTACCTGTTCCAGCACCTATATAGTAATTTTCATTTCTATATATAAAATGAATCTCTCTACCTGTATCTAAGTCCTCAAGAAATTCCTCGTAACTGTAATTCATTTATTTGAACTCCTTAAATAGCCCAATAATTGGCCAAGTTGGTTGAAGATCGACTTTCTCCAACTATAACATATTTCTTCCAACCGGCCCCTACCGCCAAACAAGAAGACCTTGAAACAAAATATCTAACCAAAATCTACAACTGACCTCCTAAAGTATTTTGCGAAATTAGTCAAAAGAAATCCACGTCAGCCACCCGCTTTCGTGGATTCTGGCTTATTGAGCGACATAAAGATCTTAATTGTATTAAATCAGCTTTAACACAATCTCATTTGATTCTTGAGTTACCATGATCTCTTGCTGCTCAGTGTTTCCATCTTTGTATTCTACTTGTACCGTAATGATGATCCCTTCACTTAATGCTTCATTGCCGTCGTGAGGGAGTGCCAGTGTATAATTATGTTGATCCTGATCTTCATAGCGGACTTGATAACTGTTCCCTACATCCTTTATCCCCTCATACACATCAGAATCGGGTTCTCTCCCAATGAAATTAATTTTTTCGGTCAGCAGCCATTCTTTATCGATAAACTTTTCGTATAAAAATGTCACATCCTCAATAAACATACCTTCGTTTAACTTGTACGTGATCGACTCAATTTGTTCCCCGGTTACCCCGAGTCTGACATCCGTGAAAATATAATTAGGGCCGCTTCCACTTATCGCAACTAATCCTTCCCGGAAATCCGTCCCTGTTTCGACTATAGCTTTTTCTGTTGTGACGTCCGTATGGATCTCTTGCCCTCCATCACCCATTGCATAGGCGGTGATCGCAAAGTCCGCGGCTTCACCTGTCTTATTCAGGTTCGGCATCACGAGTATCATGGCAAGCAGCACGCCAAATGCACATGCGGCCGAAACCCATTTCATACGATTTGGCTGAAACCACCTTTTCTTCCGGATATTTTTCTTCATTCGGTCCTCCATCGCTTCCGGCATCTCGATTGAACGGACAGCGTCTTTGAGCTTTTCAAATTCCATATGGATTCTCCTTTCGGTATTTTTCCCGGAGAAGCTCTCTTCCCCGTTGCAAGCGCTTCTTTACAGCTGACGATGTAATGACGAGGATCTCCGCTATTTCATCGACTTTATAGCCTTCCACATAATGTAGCAGCATGGCTGTTTTATGTTTGAAAGGCAATCTCATAAGCTGTTCGAGCAAGTCGTGGTATGAATCATCCCTCGCATAAATATGCAGATCATGTATATCTGCATGTCTGCGGATGAAATGATACCTTCTCATATTT
The DNA here is from genome assembly GCF_002743175.1 of Sporosarcina sp. P20a. NCBI lineage: Bacteria > Bacillati > Bacillota > Bacilli > Caryophanales > Caryophanaceae > Sporosarcina > Sporosarcina sp. P20a. Next base: position 1,485 of record NZ_PDYT01000017.1, on the reverse strand, counting down.
TTGCAGCGGTTCGTTGCCGTCGTGATGAACCACGCTTTCTCATGTTCCGAATCGTTGAAAACCGGAGATTTCGTCAGATACGCAATAAATGTGTCCTGTACGGCATCCTCTGCGTCTTTCTCATTACATAGAATAACGAGACAAATCCTGAACAGCATATGGCCATATGTATCGACGATCCGCTCTGCCTCTGTATCCGAGCCGAATTTCCGCAACAGCTTTCAACTCCTTTCACTACTAACACACTTGAAGATCCGAAATGGTGACATATCGTTACAAATAATTTTTCACCGGGAGATGCAATCAAATAAAATAAACCCCGTAGCAGCAAAAATCGCCGTTGCGGGGCCGTCTTTATTTCATGGAACCTGAAGCCCCTTCAGGTATGCTGATCGGATCAGATTGCAGAAATAAATACTGGGAATTTTTCACTGTAGTTTCTTTTTCTGTTTTAAGACGAGATATATTAAAAACGTTATGATAACAGAACTTTGCATAGCTAAAACACTAATACCAACAAAAACCTCATCACCATTTCCAATACGCAATACTTCTCCCAAAAACATAAAACTAATAAATGCCAAAATCATTAATCCAATAAAGATTAGAACATATTTCAACTGAATCCCTCTCGTACTATCAAGTTGCCAGTTTGAAGCACAAATCTTGTACCGTTAAAGCGCCCTATTACTGAACTGAAGACCTTAACTATCTCTGCGTTCTTCATCCCCAATATTTTCCCACAATATGAACCTGCTTTGTATGCTGTATACAAATTTGACCATTTCGAACTATTTGAGTTCAGTTTTAGTTTTTAATGTTTGATAATCTAAAACGAACGAACGATAAGAGCTTTCTTCACAGAACTTTAATTCGTTATTAATACAGAAACTTGCAAAAGATAAAAACTCCTTAGTCATTCCCTTTAAGTAATCCTCTTTAGGAATATTAACTACTTTGCTTAAATTATAATTCAATATACCAGATGGATCTTCTAATCTTAGATAAAACAAACTGTCTTTTTCTGAAACGTCGACATTAATCAAAGAATCTAGAAATACAATATTAATATTATCATCCATTTCGTTATTCAATAAAGGAGTAATAATTGTTTGCCACGTAAATAATAAATCTGTCGTTTCGAAATCTTGGGTAAATATTACTTCAGAATTATAAGTTGCAGTAATACAACCCTCTAAATAATCCCCTTCACTATCCTCTAAAATCATTTGGGCAGCTTGTTTAGCTAAAGGATCGTGTATAGATAAGAATCTTTCTTTTTTCGATGTAATGTATCCTAAATGGGGAAGATAATTTGATATATAACTTTTTATAATAAACGTTTCATTCACCTCTTTGTTCTGAATTCGATTTCGATATAGACGCAATCGCTTATAAAGCAATCGCACCCGATTGTAAAACTCCTGAAATCACTCCACTTTTTCTATAGTGATTGTATAAATTCTAAGTGGAGATATTTCCATG